>JAGWIH010000202.1 GCA_028866355.1 Alphaproteobacteria bacterium | reverse complement strand
GTCGGCACCTTCGCCGATGCCGATGAAATGTACCGGCAGCTTGAAGGCTTCGGCGATCGCCACCAGCACGCCGCCTTTGGCGGTGCCGTCGAGCTTGGTCATCACCAAGCCGGTGACGCCGACCATGTCGCCGAAGGCCTGCGCCTGCGCCTGGGCGTTCTGGCCCACCGTCGCGTCGAGCACCAGCAACACGGCGTGCGGCGCGGCCGGATCGGCCTTTTTCAGCACGCGCACGATTTTTTCCAGCTCGGCCATCAGATTGGCCTTGTTATGCAGCCGGCCGGCGGTGTCGATCAGGAGCGCGTCGGCCTTGTCCTTCTTCGCGGCGGCCAGTGCGTCGAACGCGAGACCGGCGGCGTCGCCGCCCGCCGGCCCCGATATGACGCGCGATCCGGTGCGCTCGCCCCAGATTGCAAGCTGTTCAGTTGCGGCAGCTCGAAAGGTATCGCCGGCGGCCAAGATCACGCGCTTGCCTTCGCCCTTCAGGCGCTGCGCCAGCTTGCCGATGGTCGTCGTCTTGCCGCCGCCGTTGACGCCAACCACCAGCACGACATAAGGCCGCGGCGCGCCGGCATCGTCGATCGCCAACGGCGCTTCGACGGACGCCAGCGTGCGTGCGATCTCGTCGGCCAGCACGCCACGGATATCAAATTCGGTCGCTTCCTTGCCGAAGCGCTCATGGCGCAGACGCTCGACAACCTGCGCCGCCAGACGCGTGCCGAGATCGGCGGCGATCAGGGTTTCCTCGAGCGCGTCGAGCGCCGCGTCGTCGAGCTTGCGCTTGGTGAGGACGCCGGCGATGCCGTCGGTGAGATTGCGCGACGAGCGCGCCAAGCCCGATTTGAGTCGGGCGAAAAACCCGTTGGTCATGCCGCGACGCCGATGAGCCGCTCGGCGGTGGTGCCGGTAAGGTGCGTCCGGACGATCGTGCCCGGCACGGTGTCGCACGCGACAGTTACGGGCGCGTAATGCTCGCTGCGGCCGAAGCCGGGTTGTTCGATCAGCACTTGTGCTTCCGTGCCAACACGTGCGCGGAGCGCCCGTTCGAGCGCGGCCGCGCCCGCCGCGCGCAGCCGCGCCGCGCGCTCGCGCACCAGCGCCTTCGGCAGTTGCGGCATGCGCGCCGCCGGCGTGTTGGCGCGGGCGCTGAACGGAAAGACGTGGAGATAATCGAGGCCGGCTTCGGCGATGAAATCGAGCGAGCGCGCGAACATCGATTCATCTTCCGTCGGGAAGCCGGCGATCAGATCGGCGCCGAGCGCGATGCCCGGCCGAAGATCGCGCGCGCGGCGCGCGACGGCGAGCGCCTGATCGCGCGTGTGGCGGCGCTTCATACGCTTCAGGATCAGATCGTCGCCCGCCTGCAACGAGAGATGGATATGCGGCATGAGCCGCGGCTCGTCGGCGATGACCCGCCATAGCGCGTCGTCGATCTCGGCCGGATCGAGCGACGACAGGCGCAACCGTTCGAGTGCGGGTACAAGGGCCAGCAGCCGCCGCGCCAGGGAACCCAACGACGGCGCGCCCGGCAGGTCGGCGCCATAAGCGGTCAGGTCGACGCCGGTCAGCACCAGCTCGCGATAACCCTTGGCGACCAGCGCGCGCGCTTGATCGACGACCGCGCCGGCGGGCACCGAACGGCTCGGGCCGCGGCCGAGCGGAATGACGCAGAAGGTGCAGCGGTGATCGCAGCCCTGCTGCACCTCGAGAAAGGCGCGGGCGCGATGCGCGAAGCCATCGACCAGATGCGTCGCGGTTTCGCGCACCGCCATGATGTCGCCGACGGCGATGCGTCCCGTGCCGGTCCAGCTTTCGGCCTTGAGCTTCTCCGCATTGCCGAGCACGCGATCGATTTCCGGCATGGCGGCATAGCGCGCCGGGTCGATCTGCGCCGCGCAGCCGGTGACGACGATGCGCGCCGTCGGATGATCGCGCCGCGCCTTGCGGATCGCCTGCCGCGCCTGACGTTCGGCCTCGGATGTGACGGCGCAGGTGTTGACGATCACCGCGTCGTCGAGGCCGGCGGCCGCGGCATGGCGGCGCATCACCTCCGATTCAAAGGCGTTGAGGCGACAGCCAAACGTGACGATCTGCGCCGCCATGGTCAGGCCGGCAACAGCGATGGATCGATCGTGCCGGTGAAACTCACGGCAACCGGCCCGGTCATGACGACGTGATTGTCGGCGCGCCATTCGATGGAAAGTTTGCCGCCGTCGGCGACGATCTCGGCGTTGCGCCCCGTCAATCCACGGCGGCTCGCCGCCACCAGCGCCGCGCACGCACCCGTGCCGCAAGCCGGCGTCAAACCGGCGCCGCGCTCCCACACCCGCAGGCGAATCTTGTCGCGCGCCAGGATCTGCGCGACGCCGATATTGGCGCGTTGCGGAAACAGCTTGTCGTGCTCGAGCTTGGGTCCGAGCACGGCGATATCGATCGCGCCGATGTCGCGCACGAAGAATGTCGCATGCGGATTGCCCATGCTGGTGGCGACGCCATCGATCAATGGATCGAGCGTCAGCGGCAGATGATCGGTGTCGCAGTCGCGCGCCAGCGGAATGTCGCGCCAGCCCCAACGCGGCTCGCCCATGTCGACGGCGACGCGATCCTTGCCCGCGGCGCGCGCGGCAATCAGGCCGGCGGCGGTTTCGAGCGTAACGCTGTCAGCTTTGGTTTCGCGCATGATCAAGTCGGCGACGCAGCGCGCGGCGTTGCCGCAGGCCTCGACCTCGCCGCCGTCGGCGTTGCGGATGCGCATGAAGGCGGCGGCGCCTTTGCGCTGCGGCTTCTCGATGACGATGAGCTGGTCGCAGCCGATGCCGGTGTGGCGCGCGGCAATCGCCTCGGCCGCCTTGTCGTCGAGCGTAATCGGCTTGGCGCGCGCGTCGAGCACGACGAAATCGTTGCCGAGACCGTGCATTTTGATGAAAGGCGTGCCGCGCATGGCCAGGGATATAGGCGAATCCCCGCGGCAAATAAAGCGAGGGCGCCTCATGCGGTTGACAGAATCCCGCTTCCGGCCTAGGTTCCGGGCCGCTTCCAGGGAGCCCTAGCCCTGTTGCCCCTTACGGGGGGAGGCCAGTCCGCGCGTTGCGCGCACTGGCCGCAAACGCGTTTGGAGACAAGATTGTTCGAAAGCCTGAGCGGCCGTCTGGCCGACATCTTCGACCGGCTGAAGCGCAAAGGTGCGCTGTCGGAGGATGACGTCGCCGCGGCGCTGCGCGAAATCCGCATCGCGCTGATCGAGGCCGACGTCGCGCTGCCGGTCGTGAAGGATTTCGTCAACGCGGTGCGCGAGAAAGCCGTCGGCCAAGAGGTGCTGCGCTCGGTGACGCCGGGCCAGATGGTGGTGAAGCTGGTGCACGACCACCTGGTGGCGACGCTCGGCGGCGGCCCAGGCGATAAAGATGGAGCGCTCAATTTCAGCGTCGTGCCGCCGGCCGCGATTCTGATGGTGGGATTGCAGGGTTCCGGCAAGACGACGACCGCCGCCAAGATCGCGCGTCTGTTGCAGGTGCGCGAGAAGAAGAAGGTGCTGCTCGCCTCGCTCGACGTGGCGCGGCCGGCGGCGCAAGAGCAATTGGCGACGCTCGCCAGGCAGATCGGCGGCGCGTCGCTGCCTATTATCGCGGGAGAAAAACCCGTGGCGATCGCCAAGCGCGCGATGGATACCGGCAAGCGCGAAGGCTATGACGCCGTCATCCTCGACACCGCCGGCCGGCTTCATATCGACGAGCCGCTGATGCAAGAGATCGCGGCCGTGCACGAAATCGCCCAGCCGGCCGAGACTCTCCTTGTCGTCGATTCACTCACCGGCCAAGACGCGGTCAATCTGGGCAAAGCGTTTGCCGAACGGGTCGCCCTCACCGGCATCGTCTTGACCCGGATCGACGGCGACGCCCGCGGCGGCGCAGCGCTGTCGATGCGTGCCGTTACCGGCAAGCCGATCAAGTTCCTCGGCACCGGCGAGAAGCTCGATGCGCTCGAAGCGTTCCACGCCGAGCGCGTCGCGTCGCGCATTCTCGGCATGGGCGACATTGTCAGTTTGGTCGAGAAGGCGAGTGAAACAGCCGACCGCGACGAAGCCGAAAAGCTCGCGCGCAAGCTGGAGAAAGGCGGCTTCGATCTCGACGATCTGGCGTCGCAGCTCAAGCAGCTGCGCAAGATGGGCGGCATGGGCGGCATCCTCGGCCATCTGCCCGGCGTCGCCAAAGTGAAGAAGCAGCTCGACCAGGCGAACGTCGACGAAGGCATGCTCAAGCGGCAAGAGGCGATCCTGTCGTCGATGACCAGGGCCGAGCGCAAAAACCCGAAGCTGTTGAACGCCTCGCGCCGTCAGCGCATCGCCGCCGGCTCGGGCACGACGGTTCCGGAGATCAATCGCCTGATCAAGCAGTACCAGGACATGGCGCTGATGATGAAGCGCATGGGCAAGCTCGGCCAGAAAGGCCTTGCCCGGCACGGCATCTCGGCGC
>JAGWIH010000201.1 GCA_028866355.1 Alphaproteobacteria bacterium | reverse complement strand
CGTATCCATGTTGAATCCCGTCTCCAAGACAGTGAAGCTTAGCAGGGGAGGGTCGGTGCACGCCAAGACAACCCGCGATGTCAGAGCCGCGCAAGGCGCGTAAGCTGCCGCGCCGCATGACGGCCGAGCGGTTGGAGAATATCGCGCTCCATTATCTCGGCCGCTATGCCAGCTCGAGCGGCAATTTGCGGCGCGTGCTGATGCGCCGCGTCGAACGCGCCGCCGCCGTGCACGGCGACGATTCGGTCGATGGCGCACGCTTGGTCGATGCGCTGATTGCGCGCTATCAGCGCTCGGGCCTGATCGATGATCGCGCCTATGCAACGCAAAAGGCGGCGAGTTTGCAGCGGCGCGGCGCGTCGCGCTTCGGCATCCGCGGCAAGCTGCGGCAGAAAGGCGTCGAGGCCGATCTGATCGACGACGTGGTGATGATTCTCGATGAAGGCGGCTCCGGCGCAGGTGAACTCGCCGCTGCTTGCGCCTTGATCCGGCGGCGAAGGCTCGGTCCGTATCGCGCGGCCAGCCAGCGCGCGGCGATGCGGCAGAAGGATTTGGCGACGTTGGCGCGCGCGGGGTTCGGCCTCGCCGTCGCGCGTCGCGCCCTGGCGGCGCCCGATCGCGCGACGCTCGAGGCTTGGGGCCGCGGCGAGACCGACGCTGATTAGGCGGGTTTGCGCGTTTTCGCGCCGTTGCGTATACGCGCCGGCGGCGCCGCGTTGTCGTCGCCGAAGTAGATCGTGCGCGCAGGGAACGGCATTTCGATTTTCTCGCGCTCGAATGCCAGTTTCATGCGCCGGTTGAATTCGCGGCCGACCACCCACTGGCGGATCGGCTGGGTCTTGATCCGCACCATGATGATGACCGCGGAGTCGGCGAAGCGATCAAGGCCGACGACGTCGAGCGGCTCCTGAATCCAGCGCGTGAACGGCTTTTCCTTGCGCATTTCCTCGACGACCGCAGTAAGAACCTTGACGACCCGGTCGGTGTCCTCGCCGTAGCCGACGCCAACATTGGCGACGTAATACGAATAATCCTTGGTCAAATTCTGGATGACCGTGACCGCGCTGAACGGCACCGTCATCAGCGAGCCGTCTTGCCCACGCAGCTTGATCGTCATGATCGACATCGCCTCGACGACGCCGGAATGGCCGCCGCCCAGATCGACCACGTCGCCGACGGCAAACGTGTCGTCGACCAGGACGCCGATGCTTGTCAGCAGGCCCTTGATGATCGATTGCGATCCGAAGCCGGCGATCAAACCGAACACGCCTGCACCGGCGAGCAGCGCGCCGACGTTGATGCCGATCGCGCCGAGAACCGCGAAGATCACGAAGATGCCGATGATGACGACGGCGATGATGCGCAGAAACGGCACCATGGTCTGTGCCCGCGCGCGGCGCCGGCTGTCGTCCTCGAGCCGCATCATGTGATTTTCGATCGCCAGCACGAACCCTTCCCAGGCGACGATCGCCGCTGCGATCACGATGGCGATACTGGCGAGACTGTCGACGGCCGAGCTCGAGGCCGCGGTCTGGACCCAGACAAACGCGTCGATACCCCACGCCTGCAGCAGCGCCAACGCCGCCACGACGTAAATCGCCACGGACGCCAGTGTCGTCAAAATCGGGATATAGCGGTTGGTCCGGCTTTCGAGGGTGGGGAACCGTGCCTTGAGTTCGGGCTTGATCGCGAATCCATGTTCGCTCGCGCGACTGACGAATTGAACGGCAAGGCCCGCCGCCAGCACGACGACAACGCTCAACAGCGTCGCGCGCAGCAAAACCAGGAAGCCGCCTTCGATGTGCAGCACCGACACGCCGAACGTGCCGACGACGACAACGATCGCCAGGATGTGCCACACCGCGGCCAGACGCTGGCGCAGCAGCCGCCAGCCGCGCCCGCGGCCGCTCACGGGTTCGCCGGAGCCGCGCATCCACATCGCCACGGTCGTTTTGTTTTGCAGAACGAAGATGATCGCCAGAATGCCGAGCCCGAGTACGACGATGCGCAGCAGGATGGCGTAGATCGCGCCTGGCGCGTGTAGCCACCAGCTGCAACCGGCGATGGCGAAGCCGTAAAGGCCGAAATTGGCGAACCGCCGGATCCAGATATAGAGGTAGTTACGGGTCTCTTCGCCGAGGGGATAGAGCGTCAGGGCGCTCGGCGACAGCAGGAGCACGCGCGCAGTCGCCGCGACGATACGCGACCACAGGTACGCGGAGATAACGGTCATCGCGACCTGCTCGGCGACGAACCGTTTCGCGGCCAACGGCAAGACAAAGAACGCTACGGCGGCGAATGCCGCGATCGGCAACGCCTCGAATATGGCGTTGATGAGGAGATAGACCAGACGCCACGTCGGCGCTTCGCCCGACCGCGCGCCAAACCGTCGCGCCGGTGCGCGCATGAGAAGCCATACAAGCCAGTCGGCGGCGAGCGCCAGGCCGAGAATGACCGCCAGCCGCGTCGTGACCTCGTACCAGCCGTGGCGGGTCTGTTCGTCGCTCGCCTGGTCGCGTATCCACGAAACGATGCGCGGCGCGTCGACCGCGACGGTCGCCGCGGCCAGGACCTCATCGCCGATCGCATCGGCGCCGTCCGCCAAGCTGGCGAAGAAATTACGCAAGGCGTGCGACGGCGAGGTCTTTTGCCCGCCGCGCTGCGCCGCGATCAAGCCCTGAAGTTCGGTCACGAGTTTCTTGCGCGCCGCCGGATCCTGGATCGTGTCGACCAGATTTTGAAGATCGTCAGCTGTCACCGGCGCGGCGGACGGATGAGGGGAGGGCGCGGGCACCGTCTGCGCGAACGCATCGGCGGCCGTCAAACTCGACAGCAGCGCGATGGTGAGCGCGAGCGCGCGCAGAGGGCGGGCGACGTTCAAGCGCGCAAGCTTAACCGTCCGCTCGGCTTGCGCCAACGGTCACAACAATCCGGCGAGACGTCCGGCCGCCGCGCCCAGCAGTCCGATGCCGGAAATCGCCAGCAGGCCGCCGGAAAACCGCGGCAGCCACGACATGCCGATACGGCGCAGCCACGGCGCCGCCAGGCATAGGCTGATCCACCAGGCCAGCGAGCCGGAAAAGACACCCGCGACCAGGACGCCGATGCTGAGCCTGCCTGACGCCGGATCGAAGCCGATCTGCGTGAAGATCGCGGCAAAAACCAAAATCGTGACCGGATTGGCGATGGCAAGTGCGAAAGTCGAGATGAAGGCTGCCGCCAAACGCTCGTGTCTCACTGGTCCGACCTGAATCGGCCGTGGCGCGATCAGCCCTTTGATCCCGACGATCAACAGGAATACGCCGCCGCCGGTCCCGAGCGTGTCGCGCCAAGCGAACAGCCAGTCGCGAATGAACGTGAGCCCGAATCCGGCAATCGTGCCGAACGATGCGTCGGCGCAGGCCGCACCGATGCCCGAAACCAACCCGAAAATTGCGCCTTCGACCACGGCGCGGCGCACGCACAGCATACCGGCCGGCCCAACCGGAACCGCGAGGATGAGGCCGACGACGATGCCTTTGACGAAGGTGAGAAGCAGCATGGTTCCGGTTTCGGCGCGTGCGCCGCGGACCATAATCCAGCAGGCCGGCCGAGGACCAGCGGGCCGCGAAGATTGGTGTCTCAGCCGGCCGCTTGGGTCGGCGTACGGACGGTGCGCTCCGGCGCCGGCGCGCCGGCGAGATCGGCAATCGCCGTCAGCGCATACTGACCGTAGAAATTCTCGTCGAAGCGATGGCTGCCGATAAAGTGGAGGAATTTCGCTTCAGTACGCGGGCCGCCTGGGAAGAAGCACGCGTAAGCCGGGAACGGCAGCACCACCGGCCGCGGTGAATTCGCGGTGACGAAATTGGACGCACATTGCTCGGTGCCCCAACCGCGCCAGCCCGCACCGGTGAGCCGCGACATGATGGCGTCGAATTCCTCGAGCCGATCGCGGCTGAACGCGCCCTTGGCGAAGCCCGTGAAGCCGGACGAACCCCGTATGTAAAGCAGACGGTCGCAGTTTGGATAACGGTCGAACGCGCGTTCGGCGACGATACCCGGTTGCGCGCCAGGTATCGCGCGCGCGGCCTCGGCCGCAGCGCGCATGGTCACCAGCGGCCAGCCGTCGCTCAACGTGAAGGGCAGGTTGTTGGTGGCGCAGTACGCGACCTCGTCGAGCTCGCGGCCGATTGCCAACGTGTCGCTGTCGACCTGGATGACGTAGCCGTCGCGCGCGCGATCGAGGATATGGACCAGGCGCTCCCAGGTGCCGCCGCGTTGGCAGCGCCCGGTGTCGACCGCTTCGAGCGCCTCGATGTGGATGCCCTGGAAATGTTCGGCCAGCAGGTCGCGCTGCACCTGCGGCATGGTCTTGGCGACGATTGCGACGACGTTGCCGCGTTGCAGCCGGCGGTACAGCGTCTTCATCGCCAGCAGATAGAGTTGCACGTCGTCGTCGCCGACCATGCTGACGAAGGTCCACGGCGCCGCGACCAGCCGCACC
>JAGWIH010000004.1 GCA_028866355.1 Alphaproteobacteria bacterium | reverse complement strand
CCTGCGGCATGGTCTTGGCGACGATTGCGACGACGTTGCCGCGTTGCAGCCGGCGGTACAGCGTCTTCATCGCCAGCAGATAGAGTTGCACGTCGTCGTCGCCGACCATGCTGACGAAGGTCCACGGCGCCGCGACCAGCCGTACCGGCGGCGTCGCGCGGATGCCGCGCGTGATCCATTCGAAGCGCCGCGTCCGGATTTGCTTGCGCAATTGATAAAGCATCGCCGCCGATCCTAACGGCCGGCCGGTTGGAAATTGCTTAAGTCGACGGTCGCGACGAGGCATGCGATGGCTGACAAATACACGCCGCTTTAACACGGGTTTTCAGGCATTTAGCGTTGACTTTCACGAGGTTGCCCCTGAAGCTGAGCGGCAATTAATCAAGCGATAACCAAACAACGAGCCCGGCTGAAGCGCGTCGCCGGGTGTGGGGAGCAGAAAGCATGGCGAAGACGGATTATGTGCGACTCGGTCAGACGCTCGTCGATCTGCTTGGGCTCGAAGTGCCGCCGGTCGCGATCAGTTTTGTCGATGCGCTGCCGCCGGACGTCGCGCGTCCGGATTGGGCCTTCCCGCCGCCGACCCCGGATGGACGCACCGGAGCGGTCTCCGCCGGATGCGTCTTCTGGGTGATGGCAACACGGCGTCAGTTCGCGACCATCGCGGTCGATCACGGGAATTGTAGCGTCGGCAGTCTGACACACGGTTTCAAAACACTCGCCGAAGCGGCGAAAGGCGTCGACGTCGCCAACCTCGTCAATGCGAATTGGGTGGCGCCTGAAATCTTTCCCAAGATCACCACCGTCGCGCGCAAGCCGGGTGCGATCGTCTATGGCCCGCTGACTGAGACGACTCTCCATCCGGACGTGGTTTTCGTGCGCCTCGACGGAAAGCAGTTAATGAAAGTACATACGGCCTATCCCGACCTTCGGTTCGAAGGCAAACCGCAATGCCACATTATTGCGATCGCCAAGGAGCATGGCGTGCTGGCCGCATCGACAGGCTGTGCGCTGAGTCGCCAGCGTACCGGCATTCCCGATTCGGAAATTACGTGCGCCGTGCCCGGTCACCGGCTGACCGAGTTGGTCGAGCGACTCAAAAGCGTGCAAGCCGCAGACCTCCGCGTCACGGCTTACGCCCGCGAGGATGCCGCACGCTTTCCGGCGATTGCCTGAGCACCGTTGGCTGCGCCGTCCTTAGCCGCGCTTCATTCACGCGGTCGGCTGCGTTATGATTTGACGCGGGGATGCGATGTCGGTTGATCGGGATAACCGGGATGCAAGGGCACTAGAACGAAGCCTGTGGCATCTCGCCGCGATTGACGAGCGCGGCTTGGCGGGGTGGCTGGTCGCCAACGTCGTGGTCGCTGGGCTGTACTTCCTCCTCGGCATCGCGGTTGCCCGGTTTTTCGCCGCCTACGGTCTCTTTCCCGCGCCGATCTGGTTGCCGGCGGGCATTGCCATGGTGGCGGCGATGGTCGGCGGTCCGCGCCTTTTCCCCGGCATTTTTCTAGGGTCGCTGCTCGCCAACGACCTGCTGTTCGCGCCGGCGCTTTATATCACGACGGTGATTTCGATCACCAACGGACTCGGTCCGGTGATCGGCGCCGTGGTCCTGCGGCGGCTGCGGCCGCGCGGCGGCTTGTTCACGTCGTTCGCCGGCGTGCTGGCCTTTCTCGTCTGCACAACCTTCCTCAATCCGGCGATCACCGCGACGGGCGGCGCCATTGCCGAAACGCTGCGGCATCCCGATCTGTCGTTATTCTACTCGATCTGGGTGAACTGGTGGCTTTCTGATAGCGGCGGAACCCTCTATCTCGCGCCCGCGCTGATCCTGTGGCTCGGTCTTGAACGGGAACCCGAATTGCAGCTGGTGGGCGCGCTCGCCGGGTTCAGCCGGCGCGATATGACGGTCTGGGGCTGGATCGCCGTCGTCAGCGTCATTCTCTTCCTGACACCGCCACTGCGCGGGACCTATATCCGATCGGCATTTCCGTTCCTGCTTGTCGTGCCGCTGTCGTGGATCGCGCTGCGCATGTCGCTGCGCTCCGCTTATACGCTGGTGTCGCTGGTCGCGATCGTCGCAACGGCCGGCACCGTCGCCGGATTCGGACCGTTTCAGAATCATGCGCTTGCCAATCCGCTTCAGCTCGTCGGCACGTTGGTCGTGCTGCTGGCGATGAACGTGCTGACGATCGTCGCGCTAATGAGCGAGCGGCGCGAGGCCGAGGACGCAAACAAGGTCAAGTCGATGTTCCTGGCGAAGACCAGCCACGAGTTGCGCACGCCGCTCAACGCCATCATCGGCTTCTCGTCGTTGATCAACGCGCAGGTGCGCGAACCGCTGAATGACAAGAAATACGGCGATTACACGCGTCTCATCCAGTCGAGTGGCGAGCATCTTTTGGCGTTGATCGATGATCTGCTCGAAATGGCGAAGATCGAAGCCGGCCGGATTGAATTGCGCGAGGAGCGCATGGCGTTGGCGACGGCGATTGAGGACGCGGTCGCGCTGATCGAAATACTGGCGCGGGCGAAGTCGATCAAAATCGCCACCGGCGGGGTGAATGATTTGATCGTCAAGGCAGACTCCAAGGTCATGCGCCAAATCTTGCTCAATCTCCTCTCCAACGCAGTCAAATTCACGCCGGAAGGCGGCGAAATCGGCGTGACGGTCACGTTGGGCGAACGCGGCGACGCGGTTATCCGCGTTTCGGATACCGGCGTCGGCATTCCCGCGGACTCGATCGAGCGGGTGTTCCGTCCGTTCGAGCGCGTCCGCGGCGAGGCGCACCGCAAGATCGAGGGCACTGGGCTCGGCTTGTCGATCACGCGCGGACTTGTCCGGTTGCACGGCGGCGAGATCACGCTGCAAAGTCGGGTCGGCGAGGGCACGGTCGTGACCGTCGTCCTGCCGGCCGAGCGCGTCGTCGGCGCCGCCGGTTCCGCGACGCGACTGGCGACCGGCTGACGCGGCCGCGTCGCCCACGACATTACAGTGAATTAAGTGTCCGCTGCGCTTTTGAACATGCTTGATTTGACGGCGTAAATCGCCGCAGATGGCGCCCCACGGTACCGCAATTATGCGTATCCCAACCGCAACCGGAGTCTCGATGGCCGGGATGATCGAGGTTCGCGATCTCACGCGCCGCTTTG
This sequence comes from Alphaproteobacteria bacterium, assembly GCA_028866355.1. Taxonomy (GTDB): domain Bacteria; phylum Pseudomonadota; class Alphaproteobacteria; order ATCC43930; family CGMCC-115725; genus REEB95. The sequence continues at coordinate 20,595 of JAGWIH010000004.1, read as the reverse complement.
GCCCCATCCTGGCGGTCGATCACGTCTCGTTCGCAGTCGGACGCGGCGAGGTGCTCGGCTTTCTTGGCCCGAACGGCGCGGGCAAATCGACCACCATGAAAATGATCACCGGCTTCCTCGCGCCGACCGATGGCACCGCCGTGGTTTGCGGCGCGGACATCGTTGCCGATCCGATCGTCGCCAAACGGCACATCGGCTACCTGCCCGAAGGCGCGCCCGCCTATCCCGACATGTCGCCGCGCAGTTTCCTGCGCTTCATCGCCGAAATTCGCGGCTTCGTCGGCGACGAAGCCAAACGGCGAATCGAGCTAGCAGTGGCGCGCACCGCGCTCGCGTCGGTGATGGAACAGCCGATCGAAACCTTGTCCAAAGGATTCAAGCGCCGCGTTGGCCTGGCGCAAGCGCTGCTACACGATCCCGATGTGCTCATCCTCGATGAGCCGACCGATGGGCTCGATCCCAACCAAAAGCACGAAGTCCGCACACTCATCCGGGCGCTCGCGGCCGAAAAGGCGATCGTCATTTCGACGCACCTTCTCGAAGAGGTCGATGCCGTCTGTTCGCGGGCAATCGTCATCGCCGCCGGCCGGCTTCTGGCAGATGCCACGCCGGTCGAACTCGCCGCGCGTTCGCGTCTCCACAATGCGGTGCGCGTCAGTCTCGCGGCCGGGCATGACGAAGCCGAAACCGCCTTGCGCCGGCTGCCGGGCGTGGCCGCGGTCGAACGGGTCGACGAAACCGGCGACCGGGCGCTTCTGGTCCTGCCGCGTGGCGGCCAGGCTATCGTCGGCGAAGTCACCGACCTGGTACGAACGGCGGGCTGGGCCGTCCGCGGACTGAGCGTCGAACGCGGCCGCCTCGACGAAGTTTTCCGCACGATCACGACTTGAGGCGCCCGTGCATTCCACCTGGGTCATCTTCCGACGCGAGCTGGCGAGTTATTTCACGACGCCGCTGGCGTACGTGTTCATCGTCATCTTCCTGGTCATGGCGGGTGCGCTGGCGTTCTTTGTCGGCAATTTCTTCGATCGCGGCCAGGCGGATCTGTTGCCGTTCTTCAACTACCATCCGTGGCTCTATCTGGTCCTGATTCCAGCGCTGGCGATGCGGCTTTGGGCGGAGGAGCGCAAGAGTGGCACGATCGAGCTTTTCCTGACGCTACCTGTCTCCATCGGTGCCGCCGTACTCGGCAAATTCCTCGCGGCCTGGGCCTTCGCCGCGATCGCTCTGGCGCTGACCTTTCCGTTCTGGATTACCGTCAACGTGTTGGGCCATCCCGATAACGGCGTGATTCTGGCGAGTTATATCGGCAGTCTGCTGATGGCCGGCGCGTTCCTGTCGATCGGCGCGGCGCTTTCGGCGCTGACCAAAAATCAGGTCATCGCCTTCGTTATCACCGCCGCCGCTTGCTTCATCTTCACCGTCAGCGGTTCGCCGATCGTCCTGGGCTTCCTGACGCCGTGGGCGCCGACGGGGCTGATTAACGTCGTCGCGTCGCTCAGCTTCCTGACACATTTCAATGCGATCATGCGCGGCGTGATCGAGATGCCCGACGCGGTGTTCTTCGTGTCGGTGATCGCGTTGTTCCTTTATGCCAATGCCATCATCGTCGAGCTGAAAAAAGCGGATTGAAGCCGGCGATGAACCGTCAAATGTCCCGCCGCACCGCCGCGCTCGCGTCGCTCGCCGCCGCAGTCGTCCTGTTCGTTGCGGTCAACGTCGTCGCCGGCAACTGGCTCGCCAATCTGCGGGTCGATCTGACGCAGGAGGGTCTCTACACGCTGTCGCCAGCGACGCGGACCACGCTCGCGAAGATCACCGAGCCGATCACGTTGCGGTTCTATTATTCGCCGCGGCTCGGCCGCGAGGTCCCCAGCTATGGCGTCTTCGCCGATCGCGTGCGCGAGTTGTTGCAGCAATATGCCGCCGTAGCAAAAGGCAAGATCGTGCTGCAAATGCTCGATCCCGAGCCGTTTTCGCCGGTCGAGGATCGCGCCGTGGCCTTCGGACTCCAGGGCGCGCCGCTCGATCAAACCGGCACACCGGTCTATTTCGGTCTCGCCGGCACCAATTCGACGGACGACGAGGCGATCATTCCGTTCTTTCAGACTGATCGGGAACGTTTTCTCGAATACGACCTGACTAAGCTGATCGCCGGCCTCGCCAATCCGCACAAGACCGTCGTCGGCTTAGCGACGCAGCTGCCGCTCGAAGGCGATTTGATGGCGGCGATGCAGGGCCGTCCGCTCGTGCCCTATGCGGTGCTTGCGCAGATGCAGCAGCTCTATGACGTCCGGACGCTCGGCACGGATTTCTCGACGGTGCCGCGCAACGTCGACGTGCTGGTGCTGGTGCATCCGCAGAAGCTGTCGGACAAAACGCTCTATGCCATCGACCAATTCGTTCTCAAAGGCGGTCGGGCATTGGTGTTCGTCGATCCGGATTCGGAAACGCAGCGCCTCCATCCGAGCCAGATCAATCCGCCGGGCACGCCGAACGACAGCAATCTCGATAAGCTGTTCGCCGCGTGGGGCTTGCGTATGGTGCCGAAGATGGTCGCGGCCGACCGCGCCAACGCCGAGCGCGTCAACGCCGGCACCGACACCAATGTCCAGGCGGTCGACTATGTCGGCTGGCTGGAGCTCAAGACCGACAGTCTCAGCCGTGACAACCCCATCACCGCCGATTTGTCACAGATCAACGTTGCGACGCCGGGCGTGCTTGAAAAGCTGCCGGGTGCCAAAACCACGTTCGCGCCGCTGATCACCACTTCGACGGACTCGATGGAAATTCCGGCGGATAAATTCCAAACGCCCGATCCGGCCGCGTTACTTGCCAGCTTCAAATCGGACGGCAAGAAGCTGGTCATTGCCGCGCAGATCACGGGTCCGGCCACGACCGCTTTCCCGGATGGTCCGCCCAAGAGCAACGATCAGAGCAAGACCGCGGCGGCAGATAAGAAGGACGCAGTGCCACCGTCGGCGCCGGTCAAGATCGCGGTCAAGCCGATCGATGTCGTCGCCGTCGCCGACACCGATATCCTCGATGACCGCTTCTGGGTCCAAGCTCAGAACTTCTTCGGTCAACGAGTCGTCGTGCCGGAGGCCAGCAACGGCGATTTCGTCACCGATGCGATCGACGTCCTCGCCGGCGGCACCGATCTTATCGGCCTGCGCAGCCGCGGCACCGCGGTGCGGCCCTTTACGCTGGTGCAAAACATTCAGCGCGCTGCCGACACGCGGTACCAAGCAAGCGAAAAGGGGCTCGAGGATAAGCTGAAGGACACCGAGCAGAAGTTGAAGGATTTGCGGGATAAAGGCGCGCACCAGGCTGGCGCCGTCGATGCCGCGCAGAATGAAACGATCGAAAATTTCCGCGCCCAGCTGCTGACGACGCGCCGGCAGTTGCGGCAGGTGCAGCTTGCCGAGCGCGAAGACATCGACCGGCTGCAGAACTGGGTTGAGTTCTTCGATATCGCGCTCATCCCGATTTTGGTTGCGCTTGCCGCTCTGGTGATCGGCGCCGTGCGGCTCCGCCGCCGGCAACGTCGGGCGGAAACCGGCTGAGGCAGAGGGACAGCATGCGACAGCGCCATCTGCTCATCTTGCTTGCCGTTACCGTGCTGGCCGTCGTGTTGGCGGTGGTGTCGAGCGTCGGCGGTCCGTCGGCGCAAAGCGATCCGCTCGTCGGCACGCTCGTTTTTCCTCAGCTCGGCCACCAATTGGGTTCGATCGATCGCGTCACGATGGTTCACGGCACAGAGAAAGTGACGTTGAAGCGCGCGGGCGACGGCTGGCAGGTCGAAGACAAGGGCGGCTGGCCCGCCGATGCGACGCACGTGCGGCACTTGCTGCTTGGTCTCGCTGAACTCCGTTATGTCGAGCCCAAGACGCGCGAGCCCGCGCTTTACCCGCGCCTCGGAGTCGAAGATGCAGGCAAGGCCGCGTCCAAATCGACGCTCGTCACGGTTGCCGACGCCAAGGGCAAGCTGATGGCCGACGTCGTCGCCGGTAATAGTAAATACGACGAACTCGGCGGTGGCGATGACGGGCTCTACGTGCGCAAACCGGGCGACATCCAGAGCTGGCTTGCGCGCGGCTCGCTCGGTTTCACCGGCGACAACAGCATTTGGCTCGATAAAACCCTGTTCGACGTGCCGGCGGCTTCGATCAAGGAGGCGGTCTTCATCGCGGCCGATGCCCGAGCGGTCGCGATCGTGCGCACCGCGGCCGGGGACAAGTTCCGTCTGGCGTCGCCGATTCCGAAAGGCAAGAAACTCAAGGACGGCGACCCGCTGGCTGAGCCAGCGGGCGCCTTGGCGTCGCTCGAGCTTGCCGACGTACGGCCGGCGACGGCATTCACGTGGCCCACGAGCGGCGTCGCGCATGCACGCTTTACGACTTTCGACGGTTTGACCGTGACGCTCGATATTGCCGATCAAGGCAAGACGAGCTGGGTGCGGATCGTCGCCGCCGGTTCTGGCGCCGCCGCCGCCAAGGCACAAGCGATCAACGCCAAGGTGCACGGCTGGCTTTTCGCTTTTCCCGATTACAAAACCGGTCTGTTCAAGACCACGCTCGCGGGCCTGATCGAGCCGGCCAAGCCGTCGTGACCGACGCGGTCGCGTCGCCTTGCATCCGGGTCTGCACGGTCGATCCGCGTACCGGCCTGTGCCGCGGCTGTTGGCGGAGCCTGGCGGAAATCGCAGCTTGGCCGACGCTCGATGACAGTGGCCGGCGCCGCATTCTCGAAGCCGTCGAAGCTCGCCGCGCGGAATGACAGCCATGCGCCGGCGCGGTCGCAAACGCCATCCGGCCTGCCTATGTGGTACGGCCAGGAGGGTGCCTCAATGCGCGATTCTATGACGACGATCCGGCCAGCGGCCAGGCTGGTCCGCGGCATGCCGGCAAATGACGGCGCCGGCGTGAAGCTGACGCGGGTGATCGGCAGTCCGGCGCTCGATTCGCTCGATCCCTTCCTGCTCCTCGACGAGATTCGTTCGGCCGATGGCGCCGATTACATCGGCGGGTTTCCGGAGCATCCGCATCGCGGCTTCGAGACGGTGACCTATGTCCTCGCCGGGCGCATGCGGCATGGCGACAACAAGGGCAATAGCGGGCTGCTCACACCCGGCAGCGTGCAATGGATGACGGCCGGCCGCGGCATCGTCCACTCGGAGATGCCGGAGCAGCAGGACGGTCTGATGTGGGGCTTCCAGCTGTGGGTCAATTTGCCCGCCAAGAACAAAATGATGCCGCCGCGTTATCAGGACATCGAGCCCGGCCGCATTCCCGAGACGACGCTGTCCGGCAGCGCCAAGGTCCGCGTGCTGGCGGGCGCGTTCAACGGCGTGAAGGGTCCGGTCGCGGATATCGTGACCGACCCCATGTTGCTCGACGTGACGCTGACCGGTACGGGCGATGTGCTGGTGCCCTTGCCGGCGACCCATAACGGCTTTGCCTATGTCTTCGATGGTGCGGCAACGGTCGGTGCGCCGGGCACGCCGGTTGCGCGCGGTCAGATCGCGGTTTTCGGCGCCGGTGACGTCGTGCAGCTATCCGGTGGTCCCGGCCGCGTGCTGTTGGCAGCGGGCAAGCCGCTCAAGGAACCAGTGGCGCGTTACGGTCCGTTCGTCATGAACACGCCGGACGAGATTCGTCAGGCGATTGCCGACTATCAATCCGGCCGGTTTTGAGGGTAGGATTCTGTTCGTTCATGGGGTTGAGCGAACGTATGAAGCGACTCGCCGGATTGATCGCCGCCGCCGTTGTCCTGGTCGGATGCGCCGGCCCGACCTGGACCAAAGACGGCGCCACGCCGACCCTGGTGTCCAAGGATCTGTCGGATTGTAACAGCGTCGCGGCCGGCGCGACGCAACGCGATACCAACATCAATCAGGACATCCTTGCCGCGCGCGGCAAGGACTGGCAGGACACCGGCGCACTGTCCACCGTGCAGCAGACCTACGCCGCGCAGGTTCAGCCGCAATCGTCCAATATCGTATCCCAGTGCATGATCGCGAAGGGCTACGCGCCCGGCAGCTGAACGCCTAACGGCGCTGCGACGCTGTTGGCTTCGGGCTGCGTTCGATCGTGCTCGGGCCGTAGCAATGTTCGGGTCCGGGGAAGGCACGCGTGCGCACGTCCTCGGCATAAGCCGCGGCTGCGGCGGCGATCGCCTGATTGAGCTCGGCATAGCGCTTGACGAAGCGCGGCTTATGCCCGTCCGACAGACCGACCAAATCCTCCGTCACCAGGATTTGTCCGTCGCAGGCGGGCGATGCGCCGATGCCGATCGTCGGCACGGGGATCGCCTCGGTGACGCGACGCGCCACCGGCTCGTTCGTGCCCTCAATAACAATGGCAAAGGCGCCCGCCTTGGCGATGGCGCGCGCGTCGGCCATGACGCGGTCGGCTTCCGCTTCGTTGCGCCCTTGGGCGCGGAAGCCGCCGATGACGTTCACCGACTGCGGCTGCAAGCCGATATGGCCCAGCACCGGAATGCCGCGCTCGACCAGGAAGCTCACGGTGTCGGCCATGGCTTCGCCGCCCTCGATCTTGATGCCGGCACAGCCGGTTTCCGCCATGACGCGGGCGGCATTCTTGAACGCCTGTGCCGGGCTTTCCTGGTAGGTGCCGAACGGCATGTCGACGATGACGCAGGTGCGCGTCGCACCGCGCACTGCCGCCGCGCCGTGCGCGATCATCATCTCGAGCGTCACCGGCAGCGTGCTGTCGAATCCGTAAACCACCATGCCGAGTGAATCACCGACGAGCACTAGGTCGGCGATCGGATCGAGCGTGCGCGCCATTGCCGCGCTGTACGCTGTCAAAGCGACGATCGGCTCGCCGCCTTTGCGGCGCGCTAATTCGGCGGGGGTGCGCTTCTTGCTGTCGGGGGCCGCAACACTCATACGAACTCCACAAGGTCCGCGATTGCGCCATTATACTGCAGTGCAGCATAATTGGGCACTAGCGTTTCGCAAACACCCAAAAGGCCCGGAAACGCCGGCTCGGCGAGCCATTTGCAACCACGCCGGGCTTGTCATCGGGCCGGAAGCGCTTTAAGTCAACGGCAGTTTCCGCAGGAGCGTTCAATGGGTTATCGGGTCGCGGTGGTCGGCGCCACCGGCAATGTCGGGCGTGAGATGCTGAGCATTCTCAGCGAGCGTAACTTCCCGGCCGATAAGATTCACGCCGTTGCGTCGAGCCGTTCGATCGGTGCCGAGGTGTCATTCGGCGACGACAAAGTGCTCAAGGTCGAAAGCCTGGACGGCTTCGACTTTGCTGGCGTCGACATCGCGCTGTTTTCGCCGGGTGCCAAGGTGTCGGCTGTCCATGCGCCGCGCGCCGGCAAGGCCGGCTGCGTCGTCGTCGATAACACGTCGCAATTCCGCATGGACAAGGACGTGCCGCTGGTCGTGCCCGAGGTCAATCCGGGTGCGATCGCGCAGTACAAGAAACGCAACATCATTGCCAATCCGAACTGCTCGACCATCCAGATGGTCGTGGCGCTGAAGCCGCTGCACGATCTGGCGCGAATCAAGCGCATCGTCGTGGCGACGTATCAGTCGGTCTCTGGCGCCGGCCGCGAGGCGATGGACGAGCTGTTCACGCAAACCCGCTCGGTTTACGTCAACGATCCGATCAAGCGCGAGCGCTTCACCAAGCAGATCGCGTTCAACTGCATTCCGCACATCGACGTTTTTCAAGACGGCGGCGTGACCAAGGAAGAATGGAAGATGGACGTCGAGACGCGCAAGATTCTCGATCCGAACATCGCCGTCACGGCGACGTGCGTGCGCGTTCCGGTTTTCATCGCGCATGCCGAAGCGGTCAATGTCGAGTTCGAAACTGCGCTCGACGAGAATGCCGCGCGCGAAGCGCTCAAGCGTGCGCCGGGTGTCGTCGTGGTCGATCGCCAAGCCGACGAAGGTTATGTGACGCAGGTCGAAGCTGCGGGCGAAGATGCGGTGTACGTCAGCCGCATCCGCCGCGATCCGACCGTGCCGCACGGCCTCAATTTGTGGGTGGTAGGCGACAATCTGCGTAAGGGCGCGGCACTCAACGCGGTCCAGATTGCCGAACTGCTGGCCCGCGATCACCTCAAGAAGACGGCCGCCAAAGAGCCGGTACGCGCTGACTAGCGGATGCGTCCGCGCCGCAGCGTTCTTTTCGTCCCGGGCATCAATGCGCGTGCGCTGGAAAAAGCGCGCGGGCTCGACGCCGACGCGCTGATTTTCGACCTCGAGGATTCAGTGGCGCCCGACTCCAAGGTCAAGGCGCGGACGGCGATTGCCGCGGCGATCGGGCAGGGCGGATGGGGGCGGCGCGAGCTGATCCTGCGCGTCAACGCGCTCAATACCGAATGGGCCGAGGATGACCTTCGCGTGGCGGCTCACATGAAGCTCGATGCCGTGCTCTTGCCCAAGGTCGAAAGCGAGGCGGAGCCGCGCAAGGCCGAGGCGATGCTGATTTCGGGCGGCGCACCGCTCGATCTCGGCATCTGGTGCATGGTCGAAACTGCGCGCGCCGTGCTGCATGCCGAGGCGATCGCCGCCGCGACGCCGCGGCTCAAGGCGTTCGTCATGGGAACCGCCGACCTCTCGAAGGAAATTCGTGCCGAAGAAACGCCGCTCCGTGAGCCGATGACGACCGCACTCGGCCTTTGCATTCTGGCCGCGCGCGCGTACGGGCTGGCGGTCCTCGACGGCGTGCATTTTGACATCACCGACACAGCGGGGTTCGAGCGCTCGTGCCGGCAGGGCCGCATGCTCGGTTTCGACGGCAAGACGCTCATCCATCCGAGCACGATCGCCGCGGCCAACCGAATTTTTGCGCCCGATGACGCCGCGATCGCGCAAGCGCGCCGGGTGATCGCCGCGTTCGACGCGGCCAAGGCGCAAGGCAAGGGCGTCGCCGTGCTCGATGGCCGGTTGATCGAACGTCTGCACGTCGCCGAAGCCGAACGCACGTTGGCATTGGCGGCTGTCATTGGCATGCCACAGACCGATCACTGAATCGACGCGCCGCATTCACGGTCTGCACGCGTGCCGTGTGCGACCCGACGTTGACGTTCGATAGGGGGAGGGCTAAACCAAATCCTCTTCGCATGTGCGAAAGCGCAAGGTTTGTCTGCCAATGACTCCCGCCGAGCGGCCGCTTTCACCTCATTTGCAGATTTACAAGCCGCAGCTGACCTCGGTGCTGTCGATCACGCATCGCGGCACGGGACTGGCGTTCGGAGTCGGCGCGGTTTTTTTCGTCTGGTGGTTATCGGGCGCGGCCTGGAGCGATGCGTGTTTCCACGCCGCGCAGGCGTTTTGGGGTTCGTGGCTCGGCAAGCTGTTTCTGCTCGGCTGGACGTTCTCGCTGTTTTTTCATCTGCTCAACGGCGTACGGCATCTGTTGTGGGATGTCGGGTTCGGCTTTGATCTGCCGACGACCTATCGCACCGGTTGGACGGTGGTCGCGTTCAGCGTTCTGTTGACGTTGCTCGCCTTCGGCAGCGGCCTTTATGCCGGGGGCTCGCCGTGACTGGCCGCGCAGTCGTGCGTCATTGGCGGGCACAACGCGTCAGCGCCTTGGCGCTGATTTTCCTGGTGCTTTGGCTGGTCGTGTCGTTGCTCATGCATCTCGGTGCCGACCGCGCGCAAGTCCAAGCCTGGCTCGGCGCACCCGTTTCCGCGGTGCTTGCCGCCGCGTTGGTCGTCGTCGCGTTCTTTCACTTGGGGCTGGGCGTTCGCGTCGTGCTCGAAGATTACGTGCATACGCCATGGCGCCTCGCCGCGGCGTTAGTGGCCAACCGCGTCGCCTGCTGGGCACTGGCGCTCATTGCGCTGGCGGCGATCGCCACACTCGCGTTCGGTTGGTGAGCGTGTCGGCCACTTATCCCGTCACTGACCATATCTACGATGTCGTCGTGATCGGCGCCGGCGGCGCCGGGTTGCGTGCCAGCTTGGGCATGAGCGCCGCCGGCCTCAAGACCGCCTGCATTACCAAGGTCTACCCCACGCGCAGCCACACGGTGGCGGCGCAAGGCGGCATCGGTGCGGCGCTCGGCAACATGGGCGAGGACGATTGGCGCTGGCACATGTACGACACCGTCAAGGGCGGCGACTGGCTCGGCGACCAGGACGCCATCGAACATATGTGCCGCGAGGCGGTTCCCGCCGTGATCGAGCTCGAACATATGGGCGTGCCGTTCTCGCGCACGCCGGAAGGCAAGATCTATCAGCGACCGTTCGGTGGGCACACGGTTCAGTACGGTCGGAATCCGGCGCACCGTTCTGCTTCGGCTGCCGATCGCACCGGTCACGCCATTCTGCACACGCTCTATCAGCAGTGCCTGAAGCACGACGCCAAATTCTTCGTCGAGTATTTCGTGCTCGATCTGCTGATGGACGGCGATACATGCCGCGGCGTCATCGCCTGGTGCCTCGAAGATGGTTCGATCCATCGCTTCCGGGCGCACATCGTGGTGATGGCCACCGGCGGCTATGGCCGCACCTATTTCTCATGCACCTCGGCGCACATCTGCACGGGCGACGGCAACGCCATGGTGTTGCGCGCCGGACTTCCGCTCCAGGATATGGAATTCATCCAGTTCCATCCCACCGGCATCTACGGCGCCGGTTGTCTCATCACCGAAGGCGTTCGCGGCGAAGGCGGTTATCTCACCAATTCCGAAGGTGAGCGGTTCATGGAGCGCTATGCGCCGCATGCCAAGGATCTGGCATCGCGCGACGTGGTGAGTCGCGCCATGACCATCGAAATCCGCGAGGGACGCGGCTGCGGACCGAAGAAGGATTATATCCACCTTCACATCGAACACCTCGATCCGGCCGTCATCCACTTGCGCCTGCCCGGCATCGCCGAAACCTCGCGGATCTTCGCCGGCGTCGATGTGACGCGCGAACCAATCCCGGTGCTGCCGACGGTGCACTACAACATGGGCGGCATTCCGACCAATCTGCGTGCCGAGGCGCTGGCGCCGACGTCGGACAATCCGGATCGGGTCACGCCGGGACTGATGGCGATCGGCGAGGCCGCTTGCGTATCCGTGCACGGCGCCAACCGGCTCGGTACCAATTCGCTGCTCGACCTCGTCGTTTTCGGCCGCGCCGCCGCGCAGCGCGCCCAGGAGATCGTCAAGCCGGGGGCAGCGCACAAACCGTTGGCCGCGTCGGCAGATGATCGGGCGCTGTCGCGGCTCGATCGGGTGCGTCACACCAAAGGCAAGACGAAGACGGGCGAAATTCGCTTGGCGATGCAACAGGTCATGCAGCAACACTGCGCCGTGTTCCGCACCGCCGAGCTGCTCGAACAAGGCGTGCGCAAGATGGAGCGGGTCGTGTCGTCGGCCGGTGATCTCAGCGTGTCCGACCGGTCGATGATCTGGAACAGCGATCTGGTCGAGGCGCTCGAACTCGACAACTTGATGGCGCAGGCGACAGTGGCGTTGCACGGCGCGCGGGCGCGGACCGAAAGTCGCGGCGCGCATGCGCGGGAGGATTTTCCGAAACGCGACGATCAGCACTGGATGAAGCACACGCTGTCGTGGGTGAACGGCGGCGGCAAGGTCGAGCTCGGTTACCGGCCGGTGCACAATTTCACCTTGTCGAACGATGTTCAGCCTTTCCCGCCCAAGGAACGCGTCTACTAGGAACCGCCATGGCCGAATTTTTCCTGCCTCAGAATTCCAAGGTGGTCGAGGGCCGCCACCATCCGGCGCCGTCCGCCGCCAAGCGCGTCAAGACCTTTCGGATTTATCGTTGGGACCCGGATGTGGGCGGCAACCCACGTATGGACACCTACGATCTGGATCTCGATCAGACGGCGCCGATGGTTCTCGACGCCCTGATCAAGATCAAGAACGAGATCGACACCACGCTAACGTTCCGCCGGTCATGTCGTGAGGGCGTCTGCGGCTCGTGCGCGATGAACATCGACGGTACAAACACCTTGGCCTGTCTCAAATACATCGCCGACGTCAAAGGCGACGTCAAAATCTATCCGTTGCCGCACTTGCCGGTGATCAAGGACCTGGTGCCGGACATCAATGCGATGTTCGCGCAATACCAGTCGGTCCAACCGTGGCTCAAGAACGACACGCCGCCGCCGGCGGACGGCGAACGCCTGCAATCACCCGAAGAGCGCGCCAAGCTTGACGGGCTTTGGGAGTGCATCTTGTGCTTCTGTTGCACGACCGCCTGCCCGAGTCATTGGTGGAATCCGGACAAATATCTCGGCCCAGCGGTCTTGTTGCAGGTCAACCGCTGGCTGGCCGACAGCCGCGATACCAAGACCGGTGAGCGGCTCGATCAACTCGACGATCCGTTCAAGCTCTATCGTTGTCACACGATCATGAATTGCACGCGCACCTGCCCCAAAAGCCTCAACCCCGCCGAGGCGATCGGCGAGATCAAGAAGCGGATGGTCGGGCGGCTCTGACGCGCCGCCTAGAACTCGATCGAGCCGTCGATCACGTGATCGAGTCCGATCTCGGGTATGCGCAGTGTCATCTTGGCGGAAAGCCGACCGCTGTTCTTGAGTGCTCCCGACACGACTGCCGCATGCACCGCGTTTTCGATCTCGCGTTGCGATGTGACGCCGACGACCTTGAGGAACTTGCGGAGTTCCATGTTGAAGCGGTCCTCGTCCATGTTCCGTCTCCTTCCGTCGTGGCATGCCAAACCCGATGACATCGTAGACGAGACTGTGTAACCGCGCCGCAAATTTGGCTATGACTGCGCCGTCGATGCAGTCCTCTAGCCAACCGTCAACCGTAAAGCCCAATTCACCGATGTCCGGTCCGCTTGCGCGGTATCGCGCGCGCGTCGCCGCGGGCGAGTTGGTCTATGACGCCGCCCAAGAGCGCGCCGCGGCAAAGCTCGAGGCCTTGTGGTCGTCGTTGGTCGATGACCGCATGATCAGCGCGCGGCGCGGCTGGCGCGCTCGGTTGGGGCTGGTGCGGCCCCATATCGCGCCGCCAAAGGGCATCTATCTCCACGGTGGCGTCGGCCGCGGCAAGACCATGCTGATGGACATGTTCTTCGGATCGGTCAGCCTGGCCGCGAAACGGCGCACGCATTTCTATGCCTTCATGGCCGACGTGCATGACCGCATTCATGCGCTGCAGGCCGGCAAGGAGGATCCGATCCGGCAGGTCGCCGCTTCATTCGGCAAAGACTCGGTGCTGCTCTGTTTCGACGAGTTTCACGTTACCGATATCGCCGACGCCATGATCCTCGGGCGTCTGTTCGAGGCGCTGCTCGATCTCGGCGTCGTCGTCGTCGCGACGTCGAACCGCGCGCCCGACGAATTGTACGAAGGCGGTTTGCAGCGCGAGCGCTTCCTGCCGTTCATTGCGCTGATCGAGAGCCGGCTCGACATCATCCCGCTCGACAGCGGGCACGATTACCGCATGGCCCGCCTGATCGGTCGCCAGACCTATTTCACGCCGGCCAACGATCGCGCCTACCGGGCGCTCGAACGCGCCTTCATGGCCTTGACCGACAATGCGTCGACGCATGCCCAGACGCTCACCGTTTTGGGTCACAAGCTGATCGTGCCACGCGCCGCACGCCGCGTGGCTTGGTTTAGCTTCGCCGAATTGTGTGGCGGGGTTCTGGGCCCTGCCGACTATCTCGAATTGTGCCGGCGCTACCACACATTTGTCATCGATGCCGTGCCACGGATGGATCCGGCGCGCCGCGACGAGGCCAAACGCTTCAACACCTTCATCGACACGCTTTACGACGCGCATGGCCGCATCGTGATGTCCGCAGACGTGCCGCCGGATCAGCTTTATACGGAGGGTGACGGCGCGTTCGAATTCCAGCGCACGGTGTCGCGCCTGCACGAGATGCAAAGCCCGGAATACATCGCCGCGGTTCCGGGTTAATCTGTTGTAATCGTCGTCCCCTTGCCGCAGAGGCGAAATCGCGGTAAACCCGCGGCGTTCTGCGCTCTCCGCGCGGCCCGCACTGCCCAAAAATGAGGTCTTCGATGGCACGCAACAAGATCGCGCTGGTTGGAGCCGGCCAGATCGGCGGCACGCTCGCCTTGCTCGCCGGTTTGAAGCAGCTCGGCGACGTCGTCCTTTGCGACATCGTCGAGGGCGTGCCCCAAGGCAAGGCGCTCGATCTCGTCGAAGCGACGCCGGTCGAAGGTTTCGACGCGAAATACGCCGGCAGCAACGACTATGCGGCAATCGTCGGCGCCGATGTGGTGATTGTCACCGCCGGCGTGCCGCGCAAGCCGGGCATGAGCCGCGACGACCTGATCGGCATCAACGCCAAGGTGATGCGCCACGTTGGCGCCGCGATCAAAGCGCACGCCGCCAACGCGTTCGTCATCTGCATCACCAATCCGCTCGACGTGATGGTCTGGGTTTTGCGCGAGGCCTGTGGCCTGCCCCACCACAAAGTCGTCGGCATGGCCGGCGTGCTCGACAGCGCGCGCTTCCGCTATTTCCTCGCCGACGAGTTCAAAGTTTCGGTCGAGGACGTCAGCGCTTTCGTGCTCGGCGGCCACGGCGATAGCATGGTGCCGCTGGCGCGGTATTCGGCGGTCGCCGGCATTCCGCTGCCCGACCTAGTCAAGATGGGTTGGACGACTCAGGACCGCATCGACAAGATCGTGCAACGGACGCGCGAAGGCGGCGGCGAGATCGTCAACCTGCTGAAGACCGGCTCGGCGTTCTACGCACCAGCGGCGTCGGCAATCGCCATGGCGGAATCCTACCTGCGCGACAAGAAGCGCGTGTTGCCGTGCGCCGCCTGGCTCGATGGTCCGTACGGTGTCAAAGGCGTCTATGTCGGCGTGCCGGTCGTGCTCGGCGCCAAAGGAGTCGAGCGCGTCGTCGAGATCGCGCTCAACGCCGACGAGAAGGCGGCATTCGACAAATCGGTCAGCGCCGTCAAAACCTTGCTCGAGGCTACCAAGAAGCTGCTGGCGGACGCCAAAGCCTAGGCTAACGCCTTGCAAAGGCATGCAGATTCCAAACCCCACGGACTCATGGCAGCCATGAGCGGCGCAACGCTGGGCAGCGCCCGTTCGTCATCTTATTTAAGGCTTGAGCCGGTAAAACGGATACCGGCCACACGAATTTGAAAACCATGCCGCCGCTTGCAAACGACACTTTCCTGACCGGCCAAAACGCGGCGTTCATCGCCGAACTCTACGGACGGTTTTTGGCCGATCCGCAATCCGTGGATCCGAGCTGGCAAAAATTCTTCGCCGAGCTGGGCGAGGAGCCGAAAGCCTTCCTGAAGGAAATGGAAGGGCCGGGCTGGGGCACGAGGCGCCCGACGCTGCTGGGCAACGGCCATCTGGCAGAAGCCGCCGTGCCGACCGCGGCCGCGATCGCGGCGCTGCCCGCCGACGTGCATCAGGCGGCGCTCGATTCGATCCGCGCAATGAATTTCATCCGCAGCTATCGCGTGCGCGGGCACCTGATCGCCGATCTCGATCCGCTCGGCCTCGATCGCCGCACCTATCACCCCGATCTCGATCCGGCGACCTTCGGCTTCACCGAAGCGGAGTATGACCGGCCGATCTTCGTGAACAACATGCTCGGTTTCGAAACCGCGACGATCCGCGAGCTCCTCGCGGCGCTGCGCGCGACCTATTGTGGTCATGTCGGTGTCGAATACATGCACATCCAGGAGCTCGAGCAGCGCCAATGGATCCAGGCGCGCATCGAAGTGCCGCGCAACCAGACCGAATTCACCGAGCGCGGCAAGCGGACGATCTACGAGCGCCTGGTCGAAGCCGAGTTCCTCGAGCGATTCCTGGATAAGCGCTACACCGGAACCAAGCGGTTTGGCATCGAAGGCGCCGAAGCGCTGATTCCGGCGCTCGAGCAAATTCTAAAGCGTGGCGGCCAACTCGGCATGAAGGAGCTGGTCATCGGCATGCCGCATCGCGGCCGGCTCAACATCCTGACCAATATGATGGGCAAGCCCTATTCCGCCTTGTTCTCGGAATTCCAGGGCAATTCGGCTAATCCCGAAGACGTCCAGGGCTCGGGCGACGTCAAGTATCATCTCGGCACGTCGTCCGACCGCGATTTCGACGGCAATGTCGTGCATCTGTCGCTGACCGCCAACCCGTCGCATCTCGAAGCGGTCAATCCGGTGACGCTCGGCAAGGTGCGCGCCAAGCAACACCAACGCGCCGATCAGTCGCGCGACGAAGTCGTCGGCTTGCTGATGCATGGCGACGCCGCTTTCGCGGGCCAGGGCCTGGTCGCCGAGACGCTCGAACTCAGTGAGCTCAAGGGTTACCGTACCGGCGGCACGATCCATGTCATCGTCAACAATCAGATCGGCTTCACCACCAGCCCGACACAGGCGCGTTCGGGTCCGTATCCGTCGGACGTCGCCAAGACCATCCAGGCGCCGATCTTTCACGTCAACGGCGACGACCCCGAAGCCGTCGTGCACGTCGCGCGCATCGCGACGGAATTCCGCCACCGCTTCAAGAAGGATGTGGTGGTCGACATGTTCTGCTATCGCCGCCACGGCCATAACGAGACCGACGAGCCGGCGTTTACGCAGCCGCTGATGTACCGCACCATTGGGGCGCATCCGACGACGCGAGAAATCTATCGCCAGCGCTTGATCGATGAAGGCTTGCTCGGTGCGGCCGACGCCGACACGATCGAACGAACGTTCATGGGGCGGCTCGAAGGCGAATTCGAAGCGGCTAAGAGCTACCGGCCCAACAAGGCGGATTGGCTCGAAGGCGAGTGGAAGGGCTTCACCATCGCGGGCACCGACGACCGCCGCGGCGTGACCGCCGTCGAGCTGCCGCTGCTCAAGGAGGTCGGCGCGGCTTTGACGCGCGTGCCGCAGGGCTTCAACCTCAACCGCAAGATCGCGCGTCAGCTCGACGCCAAGCGTGAAACGATCGACAAGGGCGAGGGCGTCGATTGGGCGACCGCCGAAGCGTTGGCCTTCGGCACGCTGTTGTCCGAAGGCGCGTGCGTCCGCCTGTCTGGCCAGGATTCCGGCCGCGGCACCTTCTCGCAGCGCCACGCCGTCTTCTATGACCAGGAGACGGAGGAGCGTTACGTGCCGCTCAACCACATCCGCGAGGGCCAGGCGCAATTCGAAGTCATCGATAGCCCACTGTCCGAGGCCGCGGTGTTGGGGTTCGAATACGGCTACAGCTTGGCCGATCCGCGCTCGCTGGTGCTGTGGGAGGGCCAGTTCGGCGATTTCGCCAACGGCGCCCAAGTCATCATCGACCAGTTCATCGCCTCGGGCGAGGCCAAATGGCTGCGCATGTCCGGCGTCGTGCTGTTGCTGCCGCACGGTTACGAAGGGCAGGGACCAGAACATTCGTCCGGCCGAGTCGAGCGCTTCTTGCAGTTATGCGGCGAGGACAACATTCAGGTCTGCAACCTGACCACGGCCGCCAATTATTTCCACGTGCTGCGTCGGCAGGTGCGGCGCAATTTCCGCAAACCGCTGGTGGTGATGACGCCCAAATCGCTGCTGCGCAATCCCGATGTCGCCGGCAAACTGGCGGACATGGGACCGGGAACGTCATTCCACCGTGTCTTCGGCGAACCCGACAAGCTCGCCGCCGATGCTGAGGTGCGCCGCGTGCTGTTGTGCAGCGGTAAGGTCTATTTCGACCTGCTGCACGCCCGGCGCGAGCGCAAGATCGACGATGTCGCCATCTTGCGGGTGGAGCAGCTCTATCCGTTTCCGGTCAAGCCGCTGGCCGAGGAGGCGATGCGCTACCGCAACGCCGAATTCGTCTGGGTTCAGGAAGAGCCCGAAAATATGGGCGCCTGGAGCTTTGTCGACCGGCGCCTGGAAAAGACGCTAAGCTCGCTCGATATGAAGGCGAAGCGCGCGCGCTATGTCGGTCGTCCCGAGGCGGCGGCGACCGCGACCGGCCTCCTGAAGCGCCACAACATCGAGCAGGCGCGGCTGGTCGACGAAGCGCTTGCCGGCTGACCGCAGGAGAGTCATGGCGACCGACATCATCGTTCCGCCGCTCGGCGAATCCGTTACCGAAGCCACGGTCGCGCGCTGGCTTAAGCAGCCCGGCGATTCGGTCGCAGTCGACGATCCGTTGGTCGAGCTGGAAACCGACAAAGTGACGCTCGAGGTCAATGCGCCCGCCGCCGGCACACTGGCCGAAGTGCTGGTGCCGAAGGACGGCAACATCGCGGTCGGCGGCGTGCTCGGTCGCATTACCGAAGGCAACGGCAAGGCCAAGCCCGCCGCCAAAGCCGAAAGCAAACCCGCGTCGGCCGCGCCGCCACCGAAGGCCGGGCCGCTGAAGACTCCGGCCACTGCACCGGCCGCATCGGCACCGGATCAAGCTAAGCGCTCTGGCCCGGCGGTGCAGCGTTTGGTCCAAGAAAACAAGGTCGAACCGGCGCGCATCCCGCCGTCAGGCCGCGACGGTCGCCTGACCAAGGGCGATGTGCTTGCCGCGCTCGAGAAGAGTGGCACCGCGTCAGCGCCGGCTGCCGTCCAGTCGGCGGTTCCGGCCGTGGCGCGCGAAGCCGGCCCGCGCGAAGAGCGCGTGCACATGACGCGCCTGCGACGGCGCATCGCCGAACGCCTCAAAGAGGCGCAGAACACGGCCGCCATGCTCACGACCTTCAACGAGGCGGATATGAGCGCAGTCATGGCGTTACGCGAACGCTATCGCGAAAGCTTCGAGAAGAAGCACGGCGTCCGCCTCGGTTTCATGTCGTTCTTCGTCAAGGCGTGCATCGTCGCGCTCAAGGAGATTCCGGCGGCCAACGGCGAGATCGACGGTGAGGATATCGTCTACAAGAATCACTATGATATTGGCGTCGCCGTCGGCACCGAACAGGGTCTGGTGGTGCCGGTGGTGCGCGACGCCGATCGGCTTGATTTCGCCGACATCGAAAAACAGGTCGGTGACCTCGGCCGGCGCGCACGTGACGGCAAATTGAAGCTCGAAGAGCTGTCGGGCGGCACGTTCACCATCACCAACGGCGGCGTCTACGGCTCGTTGATGTCGACACCGATCCTCAATCCGCCGCAATCCGCCATTCTCGGCATGCATAAGATTCAACAGCGGCCGGTGGTTGTCGGCGGCCAGATCGTCGCGCGGCCGATGATGTATCTGGCGCTGAGCTACGATCACCGTCTGGTCGACGGTCGCGAGGCTGTTACCTTCCTGGTCCGCGTCAAGGAGTGCATCGAAGACCCCGAACGCCTGCTGTTCGGCGTCTAAGCGATGACCGACGCGTTCGACGTCATCGTCATCGGCGCAGGACCCGGCGGCTACGTCGCGGCGATCCGCGCGGCACAGCTCGGAATGAGCGTCGCCTGCGTCGACAAGCGCGACGCGCCAGGCGGCACCTGCCTCAATATCGGCTGCATTCCGTCGAAGGCGTTGCTGCAATCGTCCGAGCATTTCGCCGCGGCGCAGCACGAGCTGGCGGCGCACGGCGTCAAAATCGCCGGCGTGACGCTCGATCTCAAGACGATGCTGGCGCGCAAGGACAAGGTCGTCGCCGACAATACGCGCGGCGTCGAATTCCTGTTTCGCAAGAACAAGGTCGAATACGTCAAGGGCGCGGCGCGGCTCGCGGCGCGCGATCGCGTTACCGTCGCGCTCAACGCCGGTGGCAAGCGGGAGCTCAGTGCCAAGAAAGCGATCGTGCTAGCGACCGGTTCCGACGGCGCCGGCCTGCCTGGCATCGCGGTCGACGAAAAACGTATCGTCACCTCGACCGGCGCTCTTGCGCTCGCTTCGGTACCGACGCATCTGGTGGTGATCGGTGGGGGTTATATCGGTCTCGAAATGGGCTCGGTGTGGCGCCGGCTCGGTGCCGATGTCACGGTGATCGAATTCCTCGACCGCGTGACTCCGGGCATGGATGGCGAGTTGTCGGCGGCGTTGCAGCGCAGCCTCGAGCGCCAGGGCTTCAAATTTCGCCTCGGCACCAAGGTGGTCGAAGCCAAAGCCGGCAAGGACGGTGTCGCGCTGACGCTCGAGCCGGCCAAAGGCGGCGCCCGCGAAAGCATCAAGGCCGATGTCGTGCTGGTGGCGGTCGGCCGCGTGCCCTACACCGCCGATCTCGGCCTGAAAGAGGCTGGCGTGGCGCTCGACGACAAGGGCCGTATCAAAGTCGATGGCCGGTTCGCCACCAACGTACCCGGCGTCTACGCGATCGGCGATGCGATTGCCGGTGCGATGCTGGCGCACAAAGCGTCGGAGGAGGGCGTCGTTCTGGCCGAGACGCTGGCCGGCGGCCGGTCGCCCCTCGATTACGACGCCATTCCGGCCGTAATCTACACTTGGCCCGAGGTCGCGTCGGTTGGCCGCACGGAAGAACAGCTCAAACAGGCCGGGACGGCGTACAAAACCGGCAAGTTCCCGTTCACCGCCAATCCCCGCGCCCGCGCCAACGGCTTCACCGAAGGCTTTGTGAAAATCCTCGCCGATACCAAGACCGATCGCGTACTCGGCGTCCATATCATCGGGCCCGACGCTGGCACGATGATCGGTGAAGCGGCGCTGGCGATGGAATTCGCCGCTTCGGCCGAGGACATCGCGCGCACCGTCCACGCCCATCCGACGCTCG
>JAGWIH010000200.1 GCA_028866355.1 Alphaproteobacteria bacterium | reverse complement strand
CGAGGAACGACAGCGGCGTCAGCGGCGCATGATTCGCCGGGCCGCGCTGCAAGTGCGGTTCGTCGTAGATGCCCGACATTTCCTTCCCCGCCCTAACTTTAAGCGGGTCCGCGACTACCGCTCAAGGCCGATGCGGCGTGTACGTTAAATCGCAGCATTCGTGCTCTTTAGTTTTAACGCTAACGGCGCCGGGCCGCCGGCGTGTTGTGCTATAATGTCCTATGCGCATCGATATCGTCGCCGACGTTATCTGCCCATGGTGCTTTATCGGTAAGCGCCGGCTCGAGGCCGCGCTGGCGCAGCGGCCGGCGATCGCGACCGAGATCACTTGGCGACCGTTCCAACTCAATCCCGACATGCCGGCCGAAGGCATGCCGCGCGAGGCGTATCTCGCTGCCAAGTTCGGCGGCCAGGCCCATGCCAAGCGCATCAACCAGGCGGTGGTCGATGCCGGTGCGACCGTCGGTATCCCGTTCGCGTTCGAAAAGATCGAACGCACGCCCAACACACTCGCGGCGCATCGGTTGATCCGCTTTGCCCAGCGCACCGGCCACGCCACGGAGATGGTCGATCGGCTGTTCGCCGCCTACTTCATCGAAGGCCGCGACATCGGCGACCGTGACACGCTGGCGGCGATCGCCGGCGACAGCGGCCTCGACGCGGTGGTGGCGCGCGATTTTCTCGCCGGCACGAGCGAACGCGCCGAGATTTCGGCGGACGATGCCGGCGCGCGGCGTCTCGGCATCAATGCGGTGCCGTGTTTCATCTTCGACGGCCAGTATGCGATCTCCGGCGCGCAGGAGCCGCCGTTCTTCTTCCCAGTGTTCGACCTGGTGCAGAACGGCCCCAACCGCGCCGCCGGATAAGTCTCAGCCGTTCGCGGCGACCGACTGCCGTCCTGCTGCAATCGCTTTCAGTTTCTCGAGCAATTGGATCACGCCCTTGATGCGCGTGCGCGTGTCATCCCAATCGCGCACGATCACCAGGCGTTGATCCGGCCGCAGCCGTGCGCTGCCGGCCTGGCTCGCGATCCACCGCACCAGTGCCGCCGGATCGGCGACGCTGCCGGCGTGGAAGGTGATCGCCGCGCCCTTGGGCCCGGCCTCGATCTTCTCGACGCCGGCCTCGCGGCACAGGCGCTTGATGGCGATGATCTCGAGCAGATTCTCGACCTCGGCCGGCAACTTGCCGAAACGGTCGATGAGTTCGGCGGCGAAGGCTTCGATCTCCTGCCGGTCGACCAGATTGGCGATGCGACGATAGAGGCCGAGCCGCACGTTGAGATCGGCGACATAATTCTCGGGAATCAGCACCGACGTGCCGATCGCGATCTGCGGCGTCCACTCGGCTTCGGCCTTGGCTTGATCGCCGCCCGCGCGCGCGGTGGCAATCGCCTCTTCAAGAAGATGCTGATAGAGTTCGACGCCGACTTCGCGAATGTGCCCCGACTGCTCCTCGCCCAATAGATTGCCGGCGCCGCGAATATCGAGATCGTGGCTTGCCAGCGTGAAACCCGCGCCCAATTGGTCGAGCGTCTGCATGACTTCAAGCCGGCGTTCGGCCGTGGACGACAAAACCTTCCCCGGCGGCAACGTCAGATAGGCGTAAGCGCGGAGCTTACCGCGGCCAATGCGGCCGCGCAGCTGATAGAGCTGCGCCAGGCCGAACATGTCGGCCCGATGGATGATCAGCGTGTTGGCGGTCGGAATATCGAGGCCGCTTTCGACGATGTCGGTGCATAGCAACACGTCGAACGCGCCGTCGTCGAACGCCGTCATCACCTTGTCGAGATGCGTCGGCGTCAGTTGACCGTGCGCCACCGCCACGCGCGCTTCGGGCACCAGCTGCTTCAACTCGTGCTCCACGTCGGCAATATCGGCGATGCGTGGCACGACGCAGAAGACCTGGCCGCCGCGATGCAGCTCGCGCGCGATGGCTTCGCGCACCACCACCGGATCCCAAGCCATGACGAAAGTCCGCACCGCCAGCCGATCTATCGGCGGCGTCGCGATGATGCTCATCTCGCGCACGCCAGCGAGCGCCATCTGCAACGTGCGCGGAATCGGCGTCGCCGTGAGGGTCACGACATGGACGTTGGCCTTGAGCTTCTTCAGTCTCTCCTTTTGCGCCACGCCGAAATGCTGTTCCTCGTCGATCACCAGCAAGCCGAGCTGTCGGAACGCCACACCCTTGCCGAGCAGCGAATGCGTGCCGATGACGATGTCGATACGGCCTTCGGCCAGTTCCTTCTTGATCTGCTCGGCGCGTTTCGGCGGCACGAAGCGTGAGAGCTGCTCGATCCGCACCTTCATGCCGGCAAAGCGATTGACGAACGTGCGGTAATGCTGGCGCGCCAACAACGTCGTCGGCACCACGAGCGCTACCTGCGTGCCAGCCATAACCGCGACGAAAGCTGCACGCAACGCCACTTCGGTCTTGCCGAAGCCAACGTCACCGCAGATCAAGCGGTCGGTCGGTCGGCCTGATGAAAGATCGCCGAGCGTGTCGCGGATCGCCTTGTCCTGATCGTCGGTCTCGGGATATGGGAAGCGCGCCGCGAATTCCTCGTACGCACCCTCAGGCGCCGCCATCGGCTCGCCTTCCTTGAGTTGGCGTTCGGCCGCAAGCAGGATCAGCTCGCCGGCGATGTCGCGAATGCGAGCCTTGACCCGCGCCTTGCGCGACTGCCACGCGACGCCGCCCAGACGATCGAGCTGCGCCGCCGCATCCTCGGAGCCATAGCGCGACAGCACTTCGATGTTTTCGACCGGCACGAACAGCTTGTCGTCGCCGGCATAGATCAGCCGCAGGCAATCGTGCGGCGCGCCGGCAACCTTGAGCGTCACCAGGCCGTCGTAACGGCCGATGCCATGGTCTGCATGGACGACGAGATCGCCGAGCGTCAGCGTCGCAACTTCGGCGACGAATTGGTCGAGATTGGTGCGCCGGCGCGCCGGCCGCGCCAGCCGATCGCCGAGAATGTCCTGCTCGGTGATGAGTGCGCCGTCGCCGGCGACATAGCCGCGCTCCAACGGCAGCACCGCAAGCCCGGCATGGCCCTTCGGCAAATCAAGAAACCCCTGCCAGAACTCGACAAACGCCGGTTCGGCGATGCCATGATCCTTCATCACCGTTTTGAGGCGTTCGGCCGAGCCCGCGCTGTAGGCGACGATCAGCGTCCGCCGGCCGGCGGCGGTTTCAGCGTCAAGCTGCTGCCGCACGGCATCGAACAGATTGACCTTGGGATCGGCGCGCGCCGCACTGAAATCCGGCCCTGGCCGCGCGCCGGTATCGAACGCGGTGGCGCTTTCCGGCGCCGCAAATGGCGACAGCTGCGCAACACGACGGCCGGCGAGCGCCTTCGCCCATTCCGCATCGCCGAGATAAAGCCGCTCGGGCGCCAGCGGACGATAGATCGGCGCCGCGCCGAGCGCGCTACGTGTGATAGGCGCGGTCTCGCGCGCATTGTAGAAATCAGCGATGGCGACGATGCGCTCGCCGCGCACCTCGTCCGCCTGGTGATCGAGCGCAACGTCGGCGCCCGGCAGATAATCGAAAAGCGTATCGAGGCTTTCGTAGAACAGCGGCAGAAAATGCTCCATGCCGGCATGCCGCCGGCCGGCGCTCACCGATTCATAGAGCGGATCGTTCTGCACGCCGGCGCCGAACACGTCGCGATAACGCGAGCGGAAACGCTCGATCACCGCTTGGTCAAGCAGTACCTCGCTCATCGGCTTGAGTTCGGTGCGTTCGAGCGCGCCGGCGCTGCGCTGACTCAGCGGATCGAAC
Source organism: Alphaproteobacteria bacterium (assembly GCA_028866355.1). Taxonomy (GTDB): domain Bacteria; phylum Pseudomonadota; class Alphaproteobacteria; order ATCC43930; family CGMCC-115725; genus REEB95. The sequence continues at coordinate 805 of JAGWIH010000200.1, read as the reverse complement.
GAGCGGATCGCTTCGAGCCGATCGCCGAAGAAATCCAGCCGCAACGGTGCCGGTGCGCCCGACGGATAAAGATCGACCAGGCCGCCGCGCACGGCATACTCGCCCGCCTCGCGCACGGTCTCGGCGCGATTGTAGCCGTTGCGTTCGAGAAAGGTCTTGAGCCGGTCGAGTGGCAAATCGGCGCCGCGATCCAGGATCAGAGTACGCTCGGCAAAGAGCTTGCGCGGCGGCACGCGCTGGATGACGGCATTGATGGTCGTCAGAACGACGCACAGGCCGGACGCGCCATGTGCAAGCTCGGCCAGCACTGCAATGCGCCGCGACACGATCTCGGGATTGGGTGAGACGCGGTCGTAGGGCAGACAATCCCAGGCGGGGAATGCCCGCACTTCGATCTCAGGATGGAAGAATCCCAACGCCGCGCGCATGCGCGCCATACGGCCATCGTCGCGGCCGACATGGATCAGCGTGCGGCCCGTGCGCGTGACAATGCCGCCGAGAACAAAGGCATCGTGGCCTTCGGGCGCGTTGGCAAGCACGAGGCGCTCGTCGCGCGGCGGCGCCGCGAAGAAGGTGTCGAGCGCGCTCACGGCCGGAACCGGAAGGCGAGCAGTAGCCGCATCACCGTGCCGTCGCGTGTCGGCTTGACGCGGCCATAGATCCAGTCGAACAGCGTGTCGTCGTCCTCGGCGAGGATGGATTCGTATTCCGCCAGATCGGTTGGGCTGAAATTCGGCAAATAGGTATCCGCGAAAGCGCCCAGGAACAGGTCGCTTTCCTTGGTGCCGCGGTGGCGGCTTTGGTA
>JAGWIH010000199.1 GCA_028866355.1 Alphaproteobacteria bacterium | reverse complement strand
TTCGATGTCTTCGCACTGTCATCCGATACCGAGCAGATGCCGATGACGGTGCTTGAAGCCATGGCGGCAGGCCTGCCGGTCGCCGCGGTCGACGTTGGCGACATCAAGCACATGGTCGCGCACGCCAACCGCGCCTTTGTGGTGCCGCGCGGCGACACGGCGCTGGCAACGGCACTCGCGGCGCTGATCGCCGACGCCGGTCGGCGGCACGCGCTCGGCCGGCTCAACCGCGCTCATGTCACGGCCGTCTTCCCGTTCGCCCGCATGGTCGAGGCCTATGCGCGCCTGTTCGAGGGAGCGGCATGAGCCCCGATACCGCGACGCGCGCGCTTGCGACAGATTCATCCGATCGCTCGCTCGCTTCGGTCGAGATCCGGCCGCTGCGCGACGCCGACGAAGCGGCGTGGGAGAATTACGTCGAGCGCGCGCCGCAGGCGACGTTCTTCCATCGCCTGGGTTGGCGCCAAATCATCGAGCGGACGCTCGGTCACCCGACGCGTTATCGCTGTGCGTGGCGCGGCAGCCGTCTCGTCGGCATCCTGCCGCTGGTGCATGTTAAATCGCAGCTGTTCGGTGACGCACTGATTTCGACCGCCTTCACCACCGGCGGCGGCATCGTCGCGGACGACGACATGACGGCGCAGGCACTCGCCGCCGACGCCGCCGAGCTCGGTCAGCGCTTCGCCGTCGATTTCGTCGAGCTACGTCAAAGCGCCCCGCTGGCGATCGCCAGCGCATGGCGCGCCAAGCCTGAACTCTATTTCGGTTTCGAGCGCGCGCTCGCCGTCAATGACGCCGATAATCTGAAGGCGGTCCCGCGCAAGAAGCGCGCCGACCTGCGCAAAGCGATCGACGACCCGCGATTGGTGACCGATGCCGACGCGCCGGTCGAAACGTTCTTCAAAATCTATGCCGAAAGCTTGCGCAACCTGGGCACGCCCGTGCTGCCCTTGCGCTTCTACGACGCGATCAAGACGACGTTCGGCGACGCGGTCGAGATTTCGACGATCGCCGGGCCCGACGGTCCGGCGGCGGCGTTGATGAGCTTCTTCTTCAAAGATCGTGTCCTGCCCTACTATGGCGGTGCCGTGCCGGCGGCGCGGCGACTGCACGCTTACGACTTGATGTATTGGGCACAAATGCAACGTGCGGCGGCGCGCGGCGTGCGCGTGTTCGATTTCGGCCGCAGCAAACGCGGCACGGGTTCGTTCGACTACAAGACCTATTGGGGCTTCGAACCGGCGCCGCTGGGCTATCAATACCGGTTGGTGAAGCGCGCCGATCTCCCGGAGATCAACCCGCTCAATCCGAAATATCGGCTGATGGTCGGCACCTGGCGGCGCCTGCCGTTGGCGCTCGCCAACCGGATCGGTCCGGTCGTCGCCCGCCAAATCGGCTGAGCGGTACCGGCGACGTCAGATGGCGTTGACGGTCCGCAGGGCCCGCGCGGTCGCCTCGAGACCGGCTTCGAGGCCGGTGTCCGCGACGAAGCCGAGCGCAAGGGCTGCGCCGGCCGGATCGCCGACCGAATAGCGCACGTCGCTCGACCGTTCCGGCAGGAAGGCGAATTCGACCTCGATCTGGAGCAGTCGCGCGAGCAGCCGCGCCAACGACGCGACCGTCGTGCCTTGCCCCGTGCAAACGTTGAAGATTTCGGCGCCGGCGCCGCGGCCCATGGCAACAAGGAACGCCGCGACGGCGTCACGCACGTAGACAAAATCGCGGACCTGCTCGCCGTCGCCGAAGACGGAAACCGGACGCCGCGCGCCGAGCCGCGTGAAGAAGCTGGGCACGACGCCGGGATAGGCACAATCGGCCGGCTGGCGCGGCCCGAAAACATTGAACAGACGCAGGCCGACCGTCGGCACGCCATGGGCGGCATGCGCGATGCGCGCATGCAGCTCGCAGCCGACCTTGTCCGCGCCGCAGATCGAAACCGGTTGCGGTGCCAGCGCCTCGCCCAACGGCGCAAGCCCGCGATTGCCGTAAACCGCCGCCGAAGACGCATAAACCACAGGGATCGCCCTGCCCGGCTGCGCGCGACGGGCCGCGTCGAAGATATTGATCGTGCCGGTCAGGTTGGTGCGATGCGCCTCGAGCCAACGGCTCTGGCATTCGATGACGGAGGGCACGGCGGCGAGGTGGAAGCAACCGTCGACATCCTGGATCGCGCGCTTCACCGCAATTGGGTCCGCGACATCAGCTTCGATGAATTCGACGCCGCGCGGCAAGTACTCACGTCGGCCACGCGACAGATCATCAATCACGCGCACCGTATCGCCGCGCGCCGTCAATGCTTCGACGAGATGGGAGCCGATGAAGCCGCAGCCGCCGGTAACGAGATACAGCCGCCGCGCGTGCGGCGCGGTTTCGGCATGAAAAAGATCCGGCGCGGAATAACCGTCGAGCATCGTCGAGAGCCCTGTACGTCGCCGCTTGGTTAATATCCTGCGGTGGACGCTCGATGATTTGTAGCATTCTCGCTAAATGCTTTCAGTAGCGAGATACGGTTAACGCGCGGATTTTTCGCGGAAAAATTTCCGGCGCTCAGTAAGCGCTGGCGACGCTGTTGAAGAGCCCTTTGACTTGCGTGCCGACGCTGCCGACGGCGACGGCGATGACGACTGCAATGAGGCCGGCGATGAGCGCGTATTCGATCGCCGTGGCGCCGCGCGTATCGCGTATCACCGAAATCATGAGAGCGCGCACGATCCTCTCCGGTTGAAGCGCCGCCACGTTAGCGGCGCCGCCATTAACTTCTTACTAATTTGGGCCGATGTGGTTAACGCCTATTCACTCTGCGGCGGCGGCTGTGGGTCGCACGAGCTTGGCGCCCGGCCACGTGTCGCGCGTCGCGCGCTGATATTGCGGCGGCGCCGGGATCGGCGCACCGAGCGCCTCGGCTGCGTGCCATCCCCAACGCGGGTCGTCGAGAAAGCCGCGCGCCAACGCCACCATGTCCGCTTGGCCGTCAGCGACAATCGTCTCGGCCTGTCGCGGCGTCAGGATCATGCCGATGGCGCGCGTCGCGATGCCGGCGTCACGCCGGACCTTGGCGGCGAATTCGACCATGTATCCCGGTGCGATCGGGATCTTGGCGGTCGCGACGTTGCCGCCGCCCGAACAACAGAGATAGTCGACGCCACGCGCCTTCAACGCACGCGCATAGACGACGGCATCGTCAGGCGTCAATCCGCCATCAGTCCATTCGTGACAGCTGATGCGCATGCCAAGCGGCTTGCCCTCGGGCCACGCGGCGCGCACCGCGTCGACCACGCGCAACGGAAACCGCATTCGGTTCTCGGCGCTGCCGCCCCATTTGTCGGTTCGCTTGTTCGACAGCGGCGACTGGAACTGGTGCAGCAGATAGCCATGCGCGCCGTGCAATTCGACCAGATCGACGCCGGTCCGCAACGCGCGCCGCGCGGCCGTCGCGAAGGCGCCAACGATGCGCTCGATCTCCGTCTCGGTCAGCGCCGCCGGCGCCGGCCACCCTTCGGCAAACGGGATCGCCGACGGCGCAACGGTTTGCCAAGCGCCGGCCTGCGGTTGCAGCGGCGCGCCGCCGTCCCACGGTTTGTGCGTCGAGCCTTTGCGGCCAGCGTGCGCAAGCTGAATGCCGATTGCCGCGCCGCCCCAGCGCTTGGCCGATCGCACGACGCGCTGCAACGCCGCCTCGCACGCGTCGGAATAGAGACCGAGACAGCCGGGCGTAATCCGGCCAGCCGGCTCGACATCCGTCATCTCGATCATCGTCAGCCCGGCGCCTGAGACCGCCATCGTCGGCAGATGCGCCATGTGCCAATCGGACGCGACGCCGTCGTCGGCGCTGTATTGGCACATCGGCGACACGACGATGCGGTTCTTGAGCGTGAGCGTCCGCAATGCGAACGGCGAGAACAGCTTGCTGGTCATCGCGCGATGCCTTTCGTTGACGATCGATCCGCGCGGCGGCGTTCGTCGCGGCGCCGGCACAACGCGGGTTGGAGGATGGGATGGGGCGAAAAATGAATCGCCCCGCCTGCGTTATGGAGGAAAGGGGAGCAGGCGGGGCGGACCCAGGGGTATCTGCCCGCTAAAGGGGGTCGATGCGGGCCGGCAGCCATGTGGCTGTCGCCGATCATTTGGGTCCAGCGTCCCGCGACGGCCAAGTTAAATCCCGTTCATATTGAACACGACGACGTGTCGCCTGGAGTCACCGACGCTTGCGTATGCGACCGCCATCGAATTTTTCGGCGATGCGTTTTGCGACGCGCGTGCTGACAAACGGCGTAACGTTTCCGCCGAGCATGCCGATTTCCTTCACGAAGCGCGACGAGATGAATTGAAAGCGGTCCGATGCCATCAGGAACAGCGTCTCGACGTCGGAGTTAATACGGCTGTTCATACCAGCCATCTGAAATTCGTATTCGAAATCCGATACCGCGCGCAGGCCCCGGATGATGACCGACGCCCCGTTGTCGATCGCAAACTGCATCAGCAGCGTGTCGAATGCTTTGACGGCGATACGCTTGCGCGCTTCGGCCGGCAGATGCTCGATCTCCGCCTTGACGATGGCGACCCGTTCTTCGGTGGAGAACAGCGGCCCCTTGCCG
>JAGWIH010000198.1 GCA_028866355.1 Alphaproteobacteria bacterium | reverse complement strand
GCCTGGTTGATCTCGTTGTCGCGCAGGGCCGCGAGCCGCCGGATTTCGTCCATCGGCAGGTCGGTGAACAATTTCAGGAACCGGACGACATCGGCGTCCTCGGTGTTGCGCCAGTATTGCCAGTAATCGTAGGGCGAGAGCTTGTCGGCGTTGAGCCAGATGGCGCCTTGCGCGGTCTTGCCCATCTTGGCGCCCGATGCGGTCGTGATCAGCGGCGAGGTCACGCCGTAAAGCGCGCGCTCTTCCGCCCGGCGCCCGAGCTCGACACCCATGACGATGTTGCCCCACTGGTCCGAGCCACCCATCTGAACCGCGCATTTGTAGCGCCGCGCCAGCTCGATGAAGTCGTAGGCCTGCAAGACCATGTAGTTGAATTCGAGAAAGCTCAACGGCTGCTCGCGCTCGAGTCGAAGCTTGACGCTGTCCATGCTCAGCATGCGGTTGACCGAGAAATGCCGGCCGTACTCGCGCAAGAACGGGATGTATTCAAGCCGGTCGAGCCACTCGGCGTTGTCGATCATCACGGCGTCGGCCTTGCCCGTGCCGAATTTGAGAAAGCGTTCGAAGACGCGGCGGATGCCGGCCATGTTGGCGGCGATTTCGGCTTCGCTCAGAATGCGGCGTGCTTCGTCTTTGCCCGACGGATCGCCGACCTTGGTCGTGCCGCCGCCCATGAGGACAACCGGCTTGTTGCCGGTTTTCTGCCAGAGCCGCAGCAGCATGATCTGCAGCAGGCTGCCGACATGCAGGCTGTCGGCGGTACAATCGAAGCCGATATAGGATGTGACCGGCCCGGCCGCGAGCAATGCATCGAGGCCCGGGCGGTCGGTGATCTGGTGAATGAAGCCGCGGTCTTCGGCGGCGGCAAGAAAGGCGGAGCGGACCTTGGTCATGGGGATTGCGTCTAGCATACCGGCGGCGTGCCGTCAGCCGGCGTGCGGCCGTTGGAGAGTCGCGGCATGACCTTGGCGATCGGCCTGATGAGCGGCACGTCGATCGACGGCATCGACGTGGCCGCGATCGAAACCGACGGACTGCGTGCGGTCGTGCCGCGCGGCGCCCTGACGGTCCCCTATGAACCGGCGTTACGCGCGCGGATTCGCTCGACGCTCGGCGGCAAGGGCGAGATCGCGGCAATCGAGACGGAAATGACCGAAGCCCATGCGCGCGCCGTGGCGATGCTGGTCCGCGAACACGGTCTGAAAGACGCGTCGCTGGTCGGCTTTCACGGCCACACGGTATTGCATCGGCCGTGGGAGCGCCGCACCTGGCAGATCGGCGACGGCGCGTTGTTGGCACGGCTAACCGGACTCGATGTTGTCAACGACTTCCGTGCGGCCGACGTGGCATCGGGCGGGCAGGGTGCGCCCTTCGTGCCGTTGTACCATCAGGCGCTTGCGGTCGACCTCGAACGGCCGCTGGCGGTGGTGAATATCGGCGGCGTCGCCAACGTCACTTGGCTGGGTCCGCGTGAGGATCAGGTGCTGGCATTCGATACCGGGCCCGGCAATGCGCTGATCGACGACTGGGCGATGACCCACACCGGGCGGCCGCTCGACGAGAGCGGGGCGTTGGCACGCACGGGCAAGCCGGATACGCAACACGTCGCGCGTTTTCTCGCGCATCCGTTCTTCGCCGCGCCGCCGCCGAAATCGCTCGACCGCGACGATTTCGCGCGCTTCACGCCCGAAGGCCTGTCGCCGGCGGACGGCGCCGCGACGTTGGCGGCGATGACGGTTGCCGGAATTGCGGTCGCACGCCGGCATTTTCCGGCGCCTGCCAAGCGCTGGCTGGTAACCGGGGGCGGCCGGCGCAATCCGGTGCTGATGGCATCATTGGCGGCGCAGCTCGATGCGCCGGTGCTGTCGGTCGAGCAGGCGGGATGGGACGGCGACGCGCTCGAAGCGCAGGCCTTCGCCTATCTCGCGGTCCGGTCGGTGAAAGGTCTGCCGTTGAGCTTGCCGCAAACCACCGGCGTTGCCGCGCCGACCACCGGCGGACGGCTACACCGTGCGGCGCGACGGGCCTAGACGGCTGGCGTCTCGGCTGCCGAGGGACGGTCGAGCGCCTTGGTCTTGATCGCCCGCTGCAGCTTTTCGAACGCGCGCACCTCGATCTGGCGCACGCGCTCGCGCGAGATGCCGTAGCGCCGCGACAGATCCTCGAGGGTCGCGGGCTCATCCTTGAGCCGGCGTTCGACCAGGATGTCGCGCTCGCGGGCGGTCAAATGGGTCATGGCGGTGCGCAGTAGGTCCCGCCGAAGACCGAGCTCCTGACGATCGCCCAGCCGAGCTTCCTGCGTCGGGCCTTCGTCGACCAGCCAGTCCTGCCACTCGCCATCGCCGTCCGCACGCAGCGGCGCGTTCAGCGAATTGTCGGGCGCGCTGAGCCGGCGGTTCATGCTAACCACGTCGGATTCCGGTACCGCAAGTTCCTTGGCGATGCGCGTGACGTTCTCGGGCGACAGATCGCCGTCCTCAATCGCCTGGAGCTGGCCCTTGATCTTGCGCAGGTTGAAAAACAGCTTCTTCTGCGCCGCCGTGGTGCCCATTTTCACCAGCGACCAGGAATGCAGCACGTATTCCTGGATCGCGGCGCGGATCCACCACATGGCATAGGTCGCCAGCCGGAAGCCGCGGTCGGGGTCGAAGCGCTTGACCGCCTGCATCATGCCGACGTTGCCCTCGGAGATGAGCTCGGACAGGGGCAGGCCGTAGCCGCGATAGCCCATGGCGATCTTGGCCACGAGCCGCAGATGGCTGGTGACGAGCTTATGTGCCGCATCCTTGTCGCCATGCTCGCGCCAGCGTTTGGCGAGCATGTACTCCTCCTCCGGCGCCAGCATCGGAAACCGGCGGATTTCCGCGAGATAACGCGCAAGATTACCCTCGCGCGCGACAGACGGCAGGGCGTGGGTGGCCATTGCGGGGCAGAATCCTTCCTCTTTTGTAGAAATCTTAGTACTGGACTCGGGTATTGTCCAGACTAGATTTCCTCTAACTTATGTAACAAAGCAGTGATCTGGCTGGGTAAGGCGCTTTTGAATTCTCGGTATTCCCCGGTTGCCGGGTGGCGGAAGCCCAACAGATAAGCATGCAGGGCCTGCCGGCCAAGGCCGCCGGCCGCCGCCTTGGCGGCCGCCGGCAATTTGGCCAGCCGGGCCGCAATGTGCCGGCCTTTGTAAACCGGGTCCCCCAGCACGGGGTTGCCCTTGGTCAGCAAATGGACCCGGATTTGGTGAGTCCGGCCGCTGCCCAGCCGACATTCGATTAGGGCCGCCGCGGTGCCGAAATTCTTGAGCACCTGATAGCGCGTTGCCGCCGCCTTGCCGTTCGCGACGACAGCCATGGTTTTACGGTCGCGTGGATTACGGCCGATTGCGCCGATGATTTCACCGCTCTTGGGCGTCGGCACGCCCCAAACAATTGCCTGGTAGGCGCGGGTTATCCGGCGGGCGGCAAAATCGGCGGATAAGGCGCGGTGGGCCAAGTCGGTCTTGGCGATCACCATGACGCCGCTGGTGTCCTTGTCGAGGCGATGAACGATGCCCGGACGTTTGACGCCGCCGATGCCGACCAAGCTGTCGCCGCAATGGGCGATCAGCGCATTGACCAACGTGCGGTCGGGATTGCCGGGCGCGGGATGAACCACGAGGCCGGCAGGCTTGTCGAGGACAAGAAGGTGCGCGTCCTCGAACAGGATTTTGAGATCCATCGCCTGCGGTTCGATCGCGCCTGACTCCGGCGGCGGCACCGCGACCGTGAAAACCTGACCGGACCTCACCTTGAAGGCCGGATCGCTGACCGGCTTGCCGTCGAGCTGCACCTGACCCTGTTCGACGAGGCGCTTCAGGCGCGACCGCGACAGGTCGCCAAAATGGCTCGCCAGCACGCGATCGAGGCGGTTTCCGGCCTCGTCGGGTGTCACGGCGGCGTGCCGGATATCGCTCTTTGTCTCAGCGGCCATGACCGCTAAATTGGCCCCGAAGATGCGCGCCCTCAAGCTTCTGGTGATCGGCCTCGGCGTGCTGCTGCTCTTGGGCATCGGCGCTCTGGCGGCAGCCGTGGTCTGGCGCATCGATCATGGCCGGCCGTTGTCGTCGCGGCCGGTGCCGACAGCGGCCGCGCAGCGCATCGTCCTGCCGGCGGGCGCCAAGGTGATCGCAATTGACGTCAACGCCGGTCGACTGGTCGCGCGGGTCGAGCTGCCCGGTGGCGGCGTTCGAGTCCTCGTTTTCGATCTCGCGACGGGCGGCGAGGTCGCGACCATCGACTTGGTGACGCAAGCGCAATAGCGCGGATTCCGTGGCGATTTTATCGGCGTCGGCGGCGCACTTTTACCATTTGTTCGGATGTCTGAATCGTCGGTGATCAATGTGACAGCGTCGACCGGCGTGTGATCGCCGTCACGAGCGCGGAAAAATTTACTCTTCTGTGAATTTTGTCTTGCATCGTAGCGCGATGAGCGTATCTAAAGTGTGCGACGCACTCGCACGTGCCTATGGCCCATCGTGGTTATGCAACGACGTAACGCGTCCTTTTTGGAAGAACCGGTCGTCGTGGACCGGTCCCGAGAGGGAAGACGATATGGTTGCTATC
>JAGWIH010000197.1 GCA_028866355.1 Alphaproteobacteria bacterium | reverse complement strand
TTCGACCGTTTCCGACAACGTGTCGAGGCGGTCTGTAAAGAAATGGTCGGCGCCAGCAACGGGACGATATTCGATCTTGAGTGCCCGCTGCTTTTGCAGACGCTGCGCCAGATCCTTGACGCCGTCGGGTGCCACGATCTGATCCTTGTCGCCTTGGATGATGAGGCCAGCGGCCGGCGGCCGCGTCAGGAAATTGAAGTCGACCAGATTGACCGGCGGCGCGACCGCGACGAACGCGTCCGATTCCGGCCGTCGCGCCAATAATTGCAGCGCGATCCAGGCGCCGAACGAGAAGCCGGCGATCCAGCATTGTTCCGCATCGGGATTGGTGTTCTGCAGCCAATCCAATGCCGCGGCGGCATCCGCCAACTCACCTTCGCCGCTGCCGTAGGTGCCTTGGCTCTTGCCGACCCCGCGGAAATTGAAGCGCAGCGCCGAAAACCCCTGCCGGGCAAAGGCGTGAAACAGGGTGTAGACCACCTTGTTGTGCATGGTGCCGCCATGCTGCGGATGGGGGTGGAGGATCAGTGCGAGCGGCGCGTTTTCGATCCGCGAAGGGTGGTAGCGCGCCTCAAGCCGGCCCGCCGGGCCGGTCAGAACCAATTCGGGCATCGTGAAGTTTTAACCCAGTGAAAAGCTCGGGATTGACACCACATATTCTCTCAGACCTAACAACAAAAATGGCCGTAAAGTTGACCATTCTACTCGGGATAGATATAGTCTCGCCCCCGCACCGGACAAGGTGCGGGGGCAGGCTTTCTGCGGCAGGCCCGCTCAGGCGAGCAGATCATATATCAACCGGAGCCCAAAATGTTGAAGGCTTTGCGCGAGGAAATTGACACGATCCTGCGGCTCGATCCGGCGGCGCGGTCGCGCCTCGAAATCGCGCTCGCCTATCCCGGCTTTCACGCGGTGGTATTCCACCGCATCGCCAATTGGCTGTGGCGGCACCGGCTGCTCGTGGTCGCCCGCTGGATATCGAATTTGGCGCGGTTCCTGACGCTGATCGAAATCCATCCGGGCGCGACGATCGGCCGTCGGCTGTTCATCGATCACGGCGCCGGCGTGGTGATCGGAGAGACCACCGAAATCGGCGACGACGTGACGCTCTATCAGGGCGTCACGTTGGGCGGCACGACCGTCAGTCGCGGTAAGCGCCATCCGACTCTCGAAGACGGCGTCATTGTCGGTGCCGGCGCCAAGATCCTCGGCGGATTCACCATCGGCGCTGGCGCGCGGGTTGGCGCCAATGCGGTCGTGTTGCATAGCGTGGCGCCGGGCGAAGCGGTGGCCGGCATTCCGGCACGACCGATCGGCGTCGGCCGCGAGGTGCCCAAGGAATTCCTGCCATACGGCACGCCCTGCGAGGACTTGCCCGATCCGATCGCGCGGTGCGTTGCCAGCCTGATGGACGAAGTCGCCTATCTCAAGCAGCGCCTGGCCGAGATGGAGCGAAAGGCGGAGTTTCCTGCCGAGGAAGTGCCGGCCGAGGCGCGCGCAGCGCGCCCGGGTCGACGGATTTAGCGGGCGCGGAGAACGAACATGAGACTTAGCACCAAGGGACGCTACGCGGTGATGGCGCTCGTCGACATCGCCAAGCACGCGCAGGGCACGCCGATCACGCTGGCCGAAATCGCCGAGCGGCAACTGATCTCGCTGTCCTATCTCGAGCAGCTTTTTGCCAAGCTGCGCAGCGCCGGTTTGGTCAAGAGCGTGCGTGGGCCGGGCGGCGGCTATCTGCTGGCCCGCGGCGCCGATGGCACGCGCATCTCGGACATCATTCTCGCGGTCGACGAGCCGATCCGCACCACCCGCTGCACGCCCGGCGCGCCGATAGGTTGTAGCGGCAACCAGAGCCGCTGCCTGACGCACGATCTATGGGAAGAGCTGGGCAACCAGATCCGGCTCTATCTGAGTTCCGTCACGCTCGCCGATGTCGTCGCCAACCGGCTGTTAGGCCATAGCGGCGCGCTTCACCGCGAACGCGCCGATCAAGACGCGTCGGACACCGCGCCGACCATCGCGGCGCAATAACGCCTCGGATTTCCGCCGTGGCCGATCGACTGTCCTATCTCGACTGGAATGCCAACGCGCCCGTGCGGCCCGAGGCCGCGGCCGCGGTCGCGCAAGCTTTGGCGACGGCCGGCAACGCGTCGTCGGTTCACCGCGCCGGCCGCGCGCTGCGCCGCATCGTCGAAGCTGCGCGCGTCGATGTCACGTCGCTGGTCGGCGCGCGGCCCGAGGAAGTGGTGTTCACCGCCGGCGGCACCGAAGCCAATGCGCTGGCGCTCTGGGCCTTTCCCGATCGGCGTGTTTTGGTGTCGGCGCTTGAGCATGATTCCGTGCTCGCCAATGCGCCGGACGCGGCGCGCATCCCGGCCCGGCATGATGGCCTCGTCGATTTGTCGGCGTTGGAACGGCTGCTGGCGGTCGACAAGCGTCCGGCGCTCGTGTCGCTCCTCTTTGCCAATAATGAGACCGGCGCCATCCAGCCGGTCGCCGAAGCGGCGAAAATCGCGCACCGCCACGGCGCTTTGCTGCATTGCGACGCCGTCCAGGGTGCCGGCCGCCAAGCGATCGACATGCGGCGGCTCGGCTGCGATCTGATGACCGTGTCGGCACATAAACTTGGCGGGCCCGTGGGTATTGGAGCTCTCGTTATTGCCGGCGGCCTCGACATCGTGCCGCTGATCCGCGGCGGCGGACAGGAACGCGGTCGACGTGCGGGGACCGAAAACGTGCCCGGCATTGCCGGCTTTGGCGCCGCCGCCCATGCGGCCATGGCGGACATTGCGGCTTGGGCGACCGTTGCAACGCTGCGCGTCGAGACCGAGCAGCGGCTCGTGGCCATCGCACCCGACGCCGTGATCTATGCCGCCACGGCGCCGCGGCTGCCGAACACGATCTGCATTTCGATGCCCGGCGTGCCGGCGGCGACGCAGGTGATGGCGCTCGATCTCGCCGGCGTCATGGTCAGCGCCGGCGCCGCCTGTTCGTCCGGTAAGGTGCGGCGCAGCCATGTGCTCGACGCCATGGGCGTGCCCGAGCACGAGGCCGAGTGCGCCATCCGCATCAGCTTGGGCTGGCGTACGACGGTGGCCGAAATCGATCATCTGGTCGAGGCGTGGGGCGCGCTTTACGCCCGGACGCGGGCGACGGCCGCATGACCGGTGCCATCGCCCGTCGGCCGAATGCAGCGCCGGTTTATCTCGACAATCACGCGACGACGCCGTGCGATCCGCGCGTGGTCGCGGCGATGGTGCCGTGGTTCACCGAGAGGTTCGGCAATCCGCATTCGCTCACGCACGCCTACGGCCGCGAGGCCGAGCAGGCGGTCGAACAGGCGCGCGCGCAACTCGCCGATCTGATCGGCGCCGATCCGCGTGAACTCATCTTCACGTCGGGCGCGACCGAGGCCAACAACATGGCAATCAAGGGCGCGGCGCGCTTCCATCGCCAGTTCGGCAAGGACGGCGTGGTGACGCTCGCGACCGAGCACAAATGCGTGCTCGAAAGCGCCAAGGCGCTCGAGCGCGACGGTTTCCGCGTCACCGTCCTGCCGGTCGGCGGCGACGGGCTGGTCGATCTCGACGCCTTGGCCCGCGCGATCGACGACAAGACGGCGATTGTCTCGGTGATGGCGGCGCACAACGAGATCGGCGTCATTCAGCCGATCAAGGAAATCGCCGCGCTGGCGCACGCCAAGGGCGCTTTGTTCCACACCGACGCGGCGCAGGCGGTCGGCAAGATCGCGGTCGACGTCGCCGATCTCGGCGTCGACCTGATGTCGATCTCGGGTCACAAAATCTACGGACCGAAAGGCATCGGCGCGCTCTACCTGCGCCGCCGGCCGCGCGCGCGGATCGAGCCGCTGTTCGACGGCGGTGGCCAGGAACGCGGCATGCGCTCGGGCACGCTGCCAGTGCCGCTGATCGTCGGGCTGGGCCAGGCTGCTGCCTTGGCCAAGGCGGAGATGTTGGGCGAGGCGCAGCGCCTGTTGGCCTTGCGGACGCGGTTCCTGGCCGGGCTGCGCGCCAAGGTCCCGGACGTCGTGCTCAACGGCAACACCGAGCGGCGTTTGCCGGGCAACCTCAACCTGAGTTTCTCGGGCCTCAAGGCGATCGATCTGATCGCCGCTTGCCCGGGCCTGGCGCTGTCGACCGGCTCGGCCTGCACCGCCGCCGAAGTCGAGCCATCTTATGTCCTGCGTGCGCTCGGTCTTGGCGAAGAACTGGCGTCGTCGTCGCTGCGCATCGGGCTCGGCCGCTTCACCACCGCCACCGAAGTCGATTTTGCCGTGGACACCTTAGCGGCGGCTGTTCTGCGGCTGCGCGCCGGCGACCGGATGACAAGCCACGCCGCCGGCATTACATAAGGGTTGGAGGTTCGCATGGCTTTGAGACAGGCGATGTCGGTGACCGACGCGGCCGCCAAGCGCATTCAGGCGCTGCTGGCGCAACGCGGCAAGCCGTCGGCCGGCATCCGCATCGGCGTGCGCAGCCGCGGCTGCTCGGGCCTGACCTACACGCTCGAATACGCCGACGAGAAGGGCAAGCTCGACGAGGTCGTGCAAGACAAGGGCGTCACGATCCTGATCGATCCCAAGGCGTCCATGTTCATCATCGGCACCGA
>JAGWIH010000196.1 GCA_028866355.1 Alphaproteobacteria bacterium | reverse complement strand
GCCGACATGCGTCTCGCCAACGCGGCACAGTCCGTCGCCGACATGATCGCGCAGCAATCGAACATCACCGCGACGATGATGACGAATTTCTGCAACGGCGGTCAGCTATCGATGACGCCGCTGTCCGGCACATCGTTGAAGGTCGCGGTCGCCGAAGTCACCAACAATAACGGCACGTTGACCGTTGATTGGAACGACACGAGCTGCAACAACGCCACGAGCATTTCGAACGCGACGACGCTAGCGACGACGCTCGTCCCCAACACCAACGACAGCGTGGTGATCGTCCAGGCAACCTATTCCTACACGTCGCCGATCAGCTACGTGCTGTCGAGCAGCTATACCCTGACCCAGACCGCGTATCAGCGGCCCTACAACGTCGGCACCATCACCCACAGCTAGGCCCATGCTCCAGCGCGCGCTCCATCGATTCACACGCCTCGCGGCCAACGATCGCGGCACCGTCGCAGTCCTGCTCGGCATCATGCTGATCCCGCTGGCGATCGCCGTCGGCTGCGGCATCGATTACGGCCATGCCGTCGAGATCCGCTCGACGTTGCAGAACGCGGTCGATGCCGCGGCGCTGTCCGGTGCCAGCGCCTATACGGCGCCGTCGGCGCAAACCACCGCGCAGACCTTGGCCCAGAATTACGTCACCCAGGGTACCGCCTCGTTGCCGTCGAACGTGACCGTGAAATCCACCACCGTTACGCCGGGCAGCTCCAGCAGCGCCTATACGATGTACGCCAGCATCACCGTCTCGGTGCCGACGACGTTCATGTCCGTGTTCACCAAGTCAATCACCGTGACCGCTTCGGCCAAGGCGACCAATCCGGTCGTCACCGCGACCTTCGATACCGGAAGCTTCGTGAGCTACGCCTGCGATCTCAACCAGGTTTACTGGTACATCGTGCCGGCGGCCGGCGGCGTGCCCGACGCGTCGGCGATGAACCTGCTGTGGTCGAACGACACCGCAAACCCAACGACCAATTCGACCTTCAACGTCGCCGCCAGCGCCAAGATCGGCTTTGCGATCAAGAACGTCACCGGCGCGCGGCCGACATCGCTCGGCGGCTGCAACTACGGCAACAACATGTATGGCGCGCAGCCCGGCGACACCCAATGGCTCTATTCGAGCCTGCAACCGCCGAGCCTCGATTACAACATCGCGCCCGGCGGCACCAACACCGGCACGCATGCCACCTACGAAACGGACCAGAATTGCGCCTTGGTCGTCGAGCAAGGCACGCAGAGCAACGGCCAGTGGAGCTATCAATCGCCGACCGAGTGGCAGTGCTACACGTCGAATGGGCGGAATTACAACACCAATACCATGAGCAACGGGAACGCCACCGGCGTCTGCCAGGATTGCGGCAACGGCAACGGCGGCAATGGCTGGGGCTGGGGTTGGGGTCACGGCGGCGGCAACAACAGCGGCTCCAATTCGACGATGTCGGAAGTCATGACCAACGCGGCGTCGTCTTGCGCCAGCCTGGGCGGCAACAGCTACCAGTACAATTGGAACGACATGGGCGGCGGCGTCGACTCCTATAACTACGGCAACGACATGCAGTATTCGTTCTCGTGCTCCGGCGGATCGGGTTCGGGCAACGGCACGTCGACCAGCGGCGTCGTTCTGACAAATTAGATTCAATTACCGACTGAGCCGCCGCGGGCGCCGGCTGGCTCCGTTTCATTCCCCATTAACCCATC
Organism: Alphaproteobacteria bacterium; assembly: GCA_028866355.1. Classification (GTDB taxonomy): domain Bacteria; phylum Pseudomonadota; class Alphaproteobacteria; order ATCC43930; family CGMCC-115725; genus REEB95. The sequence continues at coordinate 2,928 of JAGWIH010000196.1, read as the reverse complement.
GGCACTTAGCTTTGACGAAATGCAAGGCGGACGCACTTCGGTGCGTTCGGGGGGATGGGACTTGAAACAAGAAACCGATGCTCTCACGGTGGATCCGACACTTTAATCGCAACGCCGACGGCTCGGTCGCCATTCTGTTCGGCTTGCTGATGATCCCGTTGGTCGTCGCGGCCGGCGTCGGCGTGGATTACGGCCGCGCGGCCGAGATCCGCGCTTCGCTGCAAAGCGCGGTCGACGCCGCCGCGCTTGCCGGCGCCAGCGCCTATACCAGCCCCTCCGCCGAAGCCAGCGCGACGACGCTGGCGCAAAACTACGTCACCAACACCACGTCGACGATGCCGTCGGGCGTCTCCGTCGTCTCGACATCCGTCACGCCCGGCACCACCGGCAGCGGCAACAACGTCGCCTATACGATGTCGGTGTCGGCGACCCTGTCCGTGCCGTCGATGTTCCTCGCCGTGGTGCGCGGGCCGATCACGGTGTCCGCCACGGCGACCGCCCGGAATCCCGTCGTAACCGCCAGCTTCAACATGAGCGGCTTCGTCAGCTATGCTTGCGACATCAACGAAATCTATTGGTACATCGTACCGGCAGACGGCGGCGTGCCGGACGCGTCGGCGCTGAATCTGCTCTGGTCGAACAACACCCAAAGTCCGACGACCACCGGCAGCTTCAACGTCGCCGCCAGCGCCAAAATCGGCTTTGCCATCGAGAACATCACCGGCGCGCGCGACCCGTCGCTGGGCGGCTGCAACTACGGCAACAACGGCTACGGTTCGCATCCAGGCGACACGCAATGGCTTTACTCGAGCCTGCAGCCGCCGAGCTTGGATTGGAGCACCGCGCCGGGCGGCGCCAGTACCGGCACCAACGGCACCTACGAGACGACGCAGGATTGCGCGCTCGTCGTCGAGCAAGGCACCTACAATTCGCGCCGCGGTACTTGGAGCTATCCGAGCGTGCCGCAGGGTCAGTGCTACACCGTGTCCGGCTCGAGCGAGAACACCAACACCTACGACAGTTACGGCAACATGACCGGCGTCTGCGCCAATTGCGGCAGCGGTGCGACAATGACGACCGAGATGACCAACGCCGCGCCGAGCTGCTCCGATCTCGGCGGCAACAGCTATCAATACGAATGGAACGACATGGGCGGCACGTTCGATTCGTACAATTACGGCAACGACATGCAGTATGCGTTCTCGTGTTCGGGCGGCTCGGGCTCGGGCAACGGCACCAGCACGAGCAGCGTCACCCTGACGAATTAGTGACGCGCGGCCGCGATCGATTCCGCCAGCGACGGCGCCTTTCGCTTGCGCACCAGCTCGACATGGCCAAGCCGCGTCCAGCCGAGCACCTGACAATCCGGCACGTGGCGCGCCAGCGCCTTCGCCAACGTCGCGAGTACGCGCGCGCGTTCGCCTTTGCCTTTCATGCCGACGAAGCCGACGATCATCGGCCCGGACAGATTGCGTAAGCGAATCTGCCGCGCCACCGCGCGCGCCGCCTCGAGGTTGACCGCGACCGCCGACCGCGCCGTGCCGCTGTCGACGTCGACCGCGACGCCGAGCGCCGTCGGCTCGACCAGCAGAAAACCGCCGCCGGGAAGCGCCAAACGGGATGCGAGCGCCTGCTCGACCGCGTCGGCGATGCCGGATGATTCATAAAGCGCTTCGTTCGCTGCAACGAGGCCGGCGACCAGCGCCGGATGGCGAGCACGCAGCCAATTGCGCAGGTCGGCATAGATCGCGCGGTCGTCGACCGCGATCGCGTCCGGTGCCGGATCGAGCCACGGCGCAATTAATGCCGCGACAGCGGGCGCGGGTTCATCGAGACGCTGCGGCGGCTTGCCGTTCGCCGGCGGCGCGAGCGAGCGCGACAGGCGCATGGTGACGCCCGCCGCTTTGTCCGCGCGCGCGTCCTTGGCGATCTCAATGACGACTGTCTCGCCTTCGCGCAAGATTTTGAAACGCGACTTCGGCGCAACATCCTCGGCGCTGAGCAAGGCCGGCCGCGCCAAGCCGATGTCCACCAGCGCCGCCGGCAGCTCCGGCCGCAGGCCGACGATCCGGGCCAGCCAAATCTCGCCGACCCGGCTCGCACTGCCGCCACGGGTGGCGCGCAGCTCGACCACCTGTTCGTCTTCCTTGAGCGCACCCCACAGCTCGCCGCCGGATGCGGCGATGGCGATCGCGCGTTTCATCGGCCGAGCCGCGACGCCGGCGCGTACCCCTGACCGGCGAGCAGCGCGACGGTTTCGTACAGCGGCAAGCCGACGACGTTCGAGTATGAACCGACGATGCCGCGCACGAAGCGCGCGGCCCGTTCCTGGATCGCATAACCGCCGGCCTTGCCGCGCCATTCGCCGGTGGCGAGATAATCGGCGATTTCGTCGTCCGTCAGCCGCTTGAATAGCACCGCGGTTTCGACGTGCCGGCTCGCGATCTTGCCGGCGGGTGTCACCACCGCGATACCGCCATGCACGCGATGACGGCGGCCCGACAGCAGCGTCAGGCAACGTTGCGCTTCGTCCTCGGTCGCGGGCTTGCCGAGAATGCGCCGGCCACAGGCGACGACGGTGTCGGCGCCGAGCACGAAGGCCCCAGCTTCGCGCGCCGCGACCGCACGCGCCTTTTCTTCGGCCAACCGCATCGCGTGCGCCGCCGGCGTCTCGTCGTCATGCGGCGTTTCGTCGACATTGGCCGGCACGACGGCGTCGGGTTCGAGGCCGATCTGCGCCAACAGCGCGGCGCGGCGCGGCGACGCCGACGCCAGCACGAGGCGCATTTTGGTCACGTGTCTAACGGGGTTACTTGAAGCGGAAGGTGATCCGGCCCTTGGTCAGGTCGTACGGCGTCATCTCGACATTGACCCGGTCGCCGGCGAGGACGCGGATGCGGTTCTTGCGCATCTTGCCCGACGTATGCG
>JAGWIH010000195.1 GCA_028866355.1 Alphaproteobacteria bacterium | reverse complement strand
CACCTTGATTCCGCACAACCAGACATGATCGCCCGGACCGAAGGCATGCACGTCGAATCCCTGGCCGGTGCGCACGTCGCCGAGGCGCGCCGCGGCCCAACGCTCCGCCCGAGCGAGGTCTTCCGGCGTCGTCACCTTGATATTGTCTTCGCCGCCGGCGACCAGCCGCACGGCAAGACCGGCGCGCTCGGCCACCGCGGCGTCGTCGGGCAAGTCCATGCCGTTGGCGGCGCGATGCGCGGCAAGGATGTCGCGATAACGGAACCCTTGCGGCGTCTGCGCGCGCCAAAGCTGGGCGCGATCGACGGTTTCAAGCACGCGGCCATCGTCGGCGCGCTTGATGGTGTCCGCAAGCTTGAGCGCCGGCACGGCGGCGGGTGCGTCGGCCAACGCGGCCAGTACGCGATCGATCGTGCCGGCATCGACAAAGGGTCGCGCGCCATCGTGGATCAGCACCTGCGTGGGCGCGAATTCGGCGAGACTTTCAAGGCCGAGCCGCACGGAATCCTGCCGCGCCGCGCCGCCGGCGACCGGCGGCAGCAAATCGAGTCCGGCGCTGGCGCGGGCGTAATGGTCGGTGTCGTTCGGGTTGAAGACGACGCGCACGCGGTCGATGCCGGGATGCGCGGCGAGCGTCGTCAGCGAATGACGCAGCAGCGGTTGTCCGGCGACGGACAGATATTGCTTGGGAAGTTCAGCGCCGAGCCGCGTTCCGCGGCCGGCCGCGACCACCAGCGCGATGCAGGACGGCATGGCGGCGGGACCCTAGACTACGGCCGCGTCCTTGCCAAGATCGGCAGACCGTCCCGGCGGACCGGCGATGAACGTGAGAAGGGCAATGCAACCGGCAACGGCTGACGCTGCGCCGTAGAAGAACACGGCTTCGTGGCCGACCCGGTCCCACAACATGCCGGCGACGACGCTGGCGAACAAGCCGAGCAACCCGACCGTTGTATTGTACCAACCGACAGCGCTGGCGCGGAGGCCTGCCGGCGCAAAGTCGCTGGCAAATGCTTTGCCGACAGCGCGGAACATGCCCTGAAATAACCCGTAACCGGCGAAGGCGACGGCGACCACCGTGACGTCGCGGCTCATGGCGAAACCGAGATAGGTCACGACGAAAACGAGATACGCCGCTAGCAGGAGATTTTTCCGCCCCCAGCGGTCCGACATAAAGCCGGCAGGATACGAGATCAGCGCCGCCGTCAGATTGAATAAGGCATAGATGAGAATGGTCAGCGGCAGCGAGACGCCGATGTCGCGTGTCTGCAAGATGAGGAAGGAATTGCTCGAGTTGCCAATGCCGAAAATCATCGTGACCAGCAGATATTTCCAATAAGACGCGGGCAGGCGGCGTGGGCTGATGTCGATCTTCACCTCTGCCGTGACAGTCGTAGATCGCTCGCGCACCAGCGCGACCATCGCAAAAGCGAGCAGACCAGGAATCACCGCCAGAAAGAAAATCGCGCGAATATCGGCTTGCAACCAGAAAAGCAGCGCGATCGTCAGCAACGGCCCGATGAATGCGCCGGCATTATCGCCGAAGCCTTCGAGTCCGAAGGCGCGGCCGCGGTGCTGCTCGTCAACTGATTCCGCGACCAACGCGTCGCGCGGCGCGGAGCGCGTGCCGGTGCCGATGCGATCGAGCAGACGCGCACCGAGCACGCCTTCCCACGCGGTGGCCAGGCCGAACAGCGGTTTGGCAAGTGCCGCGGCGATGAACCCGACCATCGCGATGGTTTTGTGCTTGCGCAAGCGATCCGAGAGGGAACCGGAGATTCCCTGAACGATGTTTTGTGTCGCCTGCGCCACACCTTCGATCAAGCCGACGATGCTGCCGCTGGCCTGGAGCGTCTGGGTCAGGAAGATCGGCAGGATCGGGTAAAGCATCTCGGTCGAGACGTCGGCGAAAAAACTTCCGGTGGCGAGCAGGAATGTATTGCGCGTGAGTCCGGCGAAATAATTCGGGCGGGACGGGGACATAGCTGGCGCGGTTTTCCAGTGGCTGACGTGGTTGGATCGAAACGGAAGCGCGGGGCGGTGGACGTAAATAGGACTAACCGGAGAACGATCGTAAACCTTGCCCTGATTAAGCGGTTCGGCGGCTCGGAACAAAGGTCGAAACCTGTCGGCCGCAGCGGTTAAGCGCCAAACGGGTTTGTAACGGGCACGACGCGATTCTTATTGCATCGCACAAATGTCAGGGTATTCTATGCCCAATTCTTGCGCATCATGGTGGTTTGCTTAGAAAATGAGCATTAGCCTCGAACCCCTTGAGATAGGCCCCGTCCAGATCGCCGATCCGGTGTTTCTCGCGCCCATGTCGGGCGTAAGCGACCTACCGTTCCGGCGCCTGGTGAAAGGCTTCGGCGCCGGCCTGGTGGTTTCGGAAATGATCGCCAGCGAAGCGATGATTCGCGAAACGCGGCGGTCGCTGGTGATGGCACAAAGCGAATCCGACGAGCAACCGATGGCGGTGCAGCTCGCCGGCTGCGAGCCCGAAGTCATGGCGGAAGCGGCCAAGCTCAACGCCGATCGCGGCGCCCGCATCATCGACATCAATTTCGGTTGCCCGGTGAAGAAGGTGGTCAACGGCCATGCCGGTTCGGCACTGATGCGCGACGAGCTGCATGCGGCGCGTATCCTGGAAGCGACGGTGAAGGCGGTCGATCTACCGGTGACGCTCAAGATGCGCACCGGCTGGGACGACCGCACCCGCAATGCGCCGGCGCTCGCGCGCATCGCCGAGCAGTCGGGCATTCGCATGATCACGGTGCATGGCCGCACGCGCTGTCAGTTCTACGACGGCAAGGCGGACTGGAGCTTCATCCGCACGGTGAAAGAGGCCGTGCGCATTCCGGTGATCGTCAATGGCGACGTCAACACGCTCGACGAGGCGCGCACGGCGCTGGCGCAATCGGGTGCCGACGGCGTCATGGTCGGCCGCGGCGCCTATGGCCGCCCGTGGTTCGTGCGACAGGTGATTCATTTCCTCAAGACCGGCGAGCGGCTGCCCGACCCGACGATGGCCGAGCAACGCGACATCGTGTTGCGCCATTACGACGACATGTTGACTCATTACGGCGCCGACACGGGCGCGCGCATGGCGCGCAAGCACATTGGCTGGTATTCGAAAGGCCTGCCGGGCTCGGCCGAGTTCCGCGCCGCCGTCAATCACATCGCCGATCCCGCCAAGGTCAAGGCGATGATCGCCGAATTCTTCGCGCCGCTGATCGCGCGGCTGGCGGCCTAGATGGCGTTGCGCAGCCTGGCGCGCAAGCTTGGCGCTGCGCCGCCCGATCCGTCGCAGGTGCTCGCGGCCTTGCCCGAGCCGCTGCTGGTGGTCGATGCCGACGATCGCGTCTGCTTCGTCAACGCCGCTGCAGAACAGCTGTTCGATACGGGCGCGGCGACGCTGGTGGGCGCCAATCTCGGAGCGATGCTGCCGCAGGACGGGCCGCTCTTCGCGTTGATATCCAGTGTGCGCGAAACCGGCCACAGCGTCTCGGAATACGGCGTCACGCTCGAAACGCCGCGGCTGCCGGCGCGCTTCGTCGACATCCAGGCGGCGCCGTTGTCGGAGGCGCGCGATCGCGTGCTGCTGACGTTCCAGGAACGCTCGATCGCCAACAAGATCGACCGTCAGTTGACGCATCGCAACGCCGCGCGCTCGGTGACGGCGATGGCGTCGATGTTGGCGCACGAAGTGAAGAATCCGCTGTCGGGAATCCGCGGCGCCGCGCAGCTGCTCGAGCAGAACGTCAACACCGCCGATCGCGAGCTGACGCGGCTCATCTGCGACGAAACCGACCGGATCTGCGCGCTCGTCGACCGCATGGACGTTTTCTCCGACAGCGGGCCGCTCGAGCGCACCGCCGTGAACATCCACGAGGTGATGGGGCGCGTGCGCACGGCGGCGCAATCCGGCTTCGCGCGGCACGTCCAGATCACCGAGACCTACGACCCGTCGCTGCCGTTCGTGCACGGCAACCGCGACCTGCTGATCCAGGTGTTCATGAATCTGGTGAAGAACGCCGCCGAAGCCGTGCCGGAAAAGGGTGGCGAAATCGAGCTCCGGACCGCTTATCAGCACGGCGTGCGGCTCGCGATCGCCGGTTCGGACAGTCGCGTGCATTTGCCCTTGGTCGTGTCGGTCACCGACAACGGGGCCGGCATTCCCGACGATCTGCGGGCGCATTTGTTCGATCCGTTCGTTTCGACCAAGCACAACGGCAACGGTCTCGGCTTGGCGCTGGTCGCGAAGGTGATCGGCGACCACGGCGGCGTCATCGAATTCGACAGCGAGCCCCGTCGCACCGTCTTCCGCGTCTATCTGCCGGTGTCGCGCGATGCGCCGAACGGAGCCGCGCGATGAACAATCCGTCGACCATCCTGGTCGCCGACGACGATCGCGCTATTCGCACGGTGCTGAGTCAGGCGCTGGGCCGGCTCGGCCATATCGTGCGCACCACCAGCAATGCGGCGACGCTGTGGCGCTGGGTTTCGGACGGCGAGGGCGATCTCGTCATTACCGACGTGGTCATGCCGGACGACAACGGGCTCGACATGGTGCCGCGCATCAAGAAGCTGCGGCCGGAGCTGCGCATCATCGTCATGAGCGCGCAGAACACGCTGCTGACGGCGGTCAAGGCGACCGAGCGCG
>JAGWIH010000194.1 GCA_028866355.1 Alphaproteobacteria bacterium | reverse complement strand
GGCGGTAGTAATCGAGGATCGCGGCATCGCGGTTGGCCATCAGATCGGTCACCGCCCAGACCAGCGCGTCGAGCCGGTCGGGCGACGTGCCGGACGCGGCGCGATCGAAATCCGCGGTGAAGCCGCAGAGCTGATCCTCCAGCGTGGCGAAGCCGCCGACGTGATGCACCCTTCCCTGCTCGTACAGCGCCGCGACCGGCTCGGCCCGCACGGCCTTGCCGCGCGACGCGCGCAAAGCGCGGAACGGCGCGTCGCTGGCCACCGAGCGCAACGTGGCTTCGACCATGTCGCCGCCATTGTTGATTTCGGCGACGATGCGATCGGCGGCGAATTTCCGGTAAGCGGCGATGGCCTTCAACGCCCAGGCGCGCGGACTCATGCGGCCCGAAAGATCGTCGAGCACATAGACCTGGCCGTCGTGCGCCAAGCCGGCGACGACGATGCCGGTTTCGTCGGCGCCTTCGCCCGAAGAGGCGGCCGGATCGATGGCAACGACGATGCGCGCCAGATCGGGCGCAGCATTGACGCGCGCGGCTTCGATGACGTCACGCGACCACAGCGCGCCCGGTAAATCCTCCAGCAACTCGGCCTCGAGCTCCTGGCGGCCGAGCCGCGTGCCGCGATAGCGGCGCACAATCGAATCCAGAAACGCCGGCGCCAGATTGAGGGCGTTGTCGAAGGTCGAGCCGCGGGTCACGATTGTGCCAGGCGACGCCAAAACGTCGCGCACCAGCTTCACCGGCTTCGGCGTCGTCGTCACCACCGCGCGCGGATCGGCACCCAAGCGCAAGCCGAGCAGCAGATTGTCCCACGCGGCGGCATAGCGCCACGACGCGAGCTCGTCGCACCAGGCGAGATCGTGCTGCGGACCGCGCAGACGTTCCGGCTCGTCGGCCGAAAAGGCCAGCGCGACCGCGCCGTTGGGCCAGGTGAGCCGGCGCTTCGACGGCTCATAGAGCGGCCGCCAATCATCGCCGGATATCGCCAGCAAGCCGCTTTCGCCTTCGATCATCACGTCGCGGACGTCCGAAGCGGTGGGGCCGACCAGCGCGACGCGCGCGGCCAAGCCAGCTTCGACGCGGGCGCGGACGAATTCGGCGCCGCTGCGCGTCTTGCCGAAGCCGCGGCCGGCCAGCAGCAACCAGACGCGCCAATCGCCTTGCGGCGGAAGCTGATTGGGCCGCGCCCAGAATTCCCAATCGTCGAGCGTGCGGCCTTGCTGAACGGCGTCGAGGCAATCGATCGCTTCCGCGTGCTCGGCGAGCGACAAAGCGTTGGCGAAGCGTTCGGCGTCGCTGATTTCGATGTCGATATCGTTCATTGCAAACGGCGATGCGTGGCCCCCTCACCCTGCCCTCTCCCCCAAGGGGGCGAGGGAGAAAAAGAGGGGCAAGCCGGCGGAATCAGCTTTGCGATCCGTCGGGCTTCTTCAGGCGTTTCAGGCGCTCGAGCAGGATGGCGCGGGCGTCGCGGTTGGCTTGGCGATGATCGGTCGGTTGCGCCGCGCGGTTCAAGCCGAGCAGGCCGGTGTAGCGCGCCAGAATTTCGAGCGCGGCATGCTTGTCGTGCAGGCGGATGCTTCCCGGCTTGCCGTTGGTGGGCGGCTGGACATGCGCGAGCGCGCCGCCTTGCCAATCCGAATGCACGGCGCGGAGCGCGAAATGATCGGGTCCCCAATCGACGAAGTCGCGCATATCGGCGAAAGCGATCCGCGCGTATTCCGACAACACCCGGTCTCCCGTGACGCGGCGGTTTTCGGCGCGTTCGGCCTCGGCCTTGGCGATCGCCGCCGCGATGTCGTGGCGACGGACCAGGCGAAAGGCGTATTGCGCACGGTGCCGGCTGCCATAGCCGACGCGCGCCGCCGCGGCGCTGGCGTTGAGGTCGATGAGATATTCGGCGACGAAGCGGCGTTCGCGCTCGTTCATGCGCGCGACATCGGCTTGGGCGAAACGACATCCAGGCCGAAGATGCGGGCCAGCGTGGCGAGCGCGCGCTCCTTGTCGTGGATGGCGATGGCGACGCGGTTTTCCCAGCCGCCGTCGGTGCTGACCCGGGCGATGGCGGCGGTTTCGGCCGGCGACATCGCGCTTGCCGGCTTGATGTTGGCGTCGTCGGCGTCCCAGGCGGCGAGCTTGCGCCAATCGACAAAGGCGAGGCGCGCGAGTTCTTCCAGGACGCGTTCGGGCGTGATGCCGGCGCGCAGCGCGGCTTCGGCCATGGCGGCGGTGATGGCGGCGGCGATCTCGGGCATCCGCAACAAGCGGTAGCCGCGGTTGCCGCCGTCGCTGCGGCGGTAACCGGCGCGGATGGCGGCGTGCTTGGCGTCGAAATCGATCAGGTATTCGTCGACGAAACGGCGTTGACGCGGTGTCAGCATGGAGACTCCAGCGGGCGGCGGAAAGAAAAACGGCCGGCGAAAAGCGCCGGCCGTTGCGATGTCGTCAAATGGCGGTGGGTTCTAGCCCGCGGCGTTTGCCTTTGGCGCGCCGGCGGGCTGAGCCACGCCTATTCCTCGCTGTCCTTCGGGACCTGCCCGTTTTCTTCCGACCACGAGCTCTTGTCTTCTTGTTCTGCTTCGGAAGCGGACTGCTCTTGCATCGGCGCCGGCGCTTGCGCTTCGTCCTGCGCTTGCGCGACGAGGAAGCTTCCGGCTTGCGGGATCGCCGGATCGCTCGATTGCGCCATCGCCAGCGGCGACAACGCGATCAATGCGGCGGCGGTGAGAAGGCCAAGCTTTGTCATGGGAACACCCTGGGTTGTTCGGCGCGACCGGATGGCCGGCGTCGATTGCGTTTATGACCCTTCGGCGCGACGGCGCTTTGACGCAGATCATTTGCCGCAGCCAACCATTCGCAGGCGCCGAAGCCCGCGCCGCGACGCGGCTTTGGCCGCAGGCGCGATCGAGGGGCGGATGCGCGCCAGAGGGCGGCGCGAGGCTTCGGCATGGGGGCAACAAAAAGCCCGGCCGGTCTGGGCGACCGCCGGGCGCAATTCTCAGGATGTGAAATTCATAGCATATCGAACCGGAGCGGTCAAGAACAAAAAGAGAACATTTTTTCGGCGGGCGGCTGTAGACTTGGTCCCATGGACGAGAAGCCGCCGTTTAGCGACTGGCCGGACCTCGAGCGGGATATCGAATTTATGCTCCCGCGTGTTCGGTTCCCGCTGCCAGGAAAGCGGAAGGAACTCTTCGGCCAATGGGCCAAATCCGTGGCGACAGAGATTGTCGAGGGACTACGGTTGCGGAACTGGCGCATCACGAAGGGACCGCCGATGCGGCCTCATTCGATCGCGTGCAATCCGCCACGCGATTAGCAGGATCGGGGCCCCGCCATCACGGCGGAGAGATGCGGTGATGATGGCGCCGACGAAAGCGCCGGTTCAGCCGGACCGTTTGCGTCCCAGCGGCACGATCATCGAGACGTTCCGCCGATACTTCACATAGTCGTCGCCGTGATAGGCGATGAGGTCGCGCTCTTCGAGCAGGATGCCGATGAAGATGTAGCCGGTGGTGGCCACCGCGAACAAGAGATGGCCCGCGGTCATCACCGGCGTCGCCCAGAAGGCGAGCAGGAATCCGAGATAGATCGGGTGGCGGACGTAGTTATAGAGAAACGGCGTGGTGAAGCCAGACGGCCGGTATTCGGCGCCGCGCCATTTGACGTAGACCTGCTTCAGGCCGAACAGGTCGAAGTGGCTGATCAGGAAAGTGCTGATCAAGACGACGATCCAGCCGATCCAGAACAGCGCGGTCAGAAGCGCAACGCCCGCGGCGCTGTCCACCGACCAGACGAGACCGGGAATGGGACGCCACTGCCAATAGAGCAGGACGAGAACGAGGCTCGACGCCAGGACATAGGTGCTGCGCTCCACCGCGCGCGGCACGAAGCGCGTCCACCAGCGCTTGAAAGCGGGCCGCGCCATCACGCTGTGCTGAACGGCGAAGAGGCCGAGCAGGATCAGATCGACGACGAGCGCCTCGGCCAGCGGCACACCGGCACCGCTGTCGATCGACTTCGGCACGCCGAACACGCCGACGAATCCGATCGCATAAAGAAAGGTGAGCAGAAACAGGACGTAACACAGGCCGCCATAGATCAGACCGATCATCGTTCCCCCCCATCCGTGTGGAACTGCGTTTCGGCCCGTCACATGCGGGCCGCGCGGCAGGACCCTGGCGGCACTATTACAAATATCTTAGCTTCCGTCCCGGACAAACCTTCGAGCGAGCCAAAGCATGCAACCGCAAGAACAGCCGGTGGTGAAAATCGGCCAATTGGAAGTCCGCTATCTGATGGACGGGACCGTGACGGGCGCCGGCGTCGGCATGTTCGAACTGACGGTGCAGCCGGGCGCGCGGGTTCCGCCGGCGCACAGCCATCGCGGCAACGAAGAGATCGTCTATGTCCTCGAAGGCACGCTGCGCTATACGGTCGACGGCGAGATGCGCGACCTGAAGCCCGGCGAGCGCATGTATACGCCGCGCGGTTCCGTCCATGCCTTCAGCAATCCGCACGACAAACCGGCCCGCGCGCTCATCGTCCTGACGCCGGATATCGGCGCGCAATATTTTCGCGACGTCGCCGACGTCATCGCGGGCGGCCCACCCAATCCGGCGAAGTTGACCGAGGTGATGACGCGCTATGGGCTCGTCCTGGCACC
>JAGWIH010000193.1 GCA_028866355.1 Alphaproteobacteria bacterium | reverse complement strand
AGCATGCGGCCCAGATCAACGCGCTGATGGGCGTGCTGTGCGCCGGACTCATCATCCTGGTTTGCGGCCGCGACGATCCGCGCTCCAAGCCGAAGCGGCATCCCGGCGAGAATTACTGGAAGGGTCTCGCCCTGCTGCTGAAGTCGCGGGCGCAATGGAGCTTCTTCCTGATGTCCGGCTTCCGCACCATGACGCAGGCCGGGCTCTTGACCTTCCTGCCGCTGTTTCTGGCGAACGAATTACACATGAGTCCGGTGCTGATGGGCGTGGCGATGATGGTGCTGCAGCTCGGCGGCATGGCGGCGACGCCGGCGGCCGGCATCCTGTCGGATCGCATCGGCCGGCGGCCGATCGTGATGGCCGGCATGTTCAGCACGACGCTCATCGTCGTCGCGATGACCTTCATCACCAATCACGCGGCCTATGTCGCGTGCCTCTCGGTGCTGGGATTCTTCCTCTATGCCATGCGGCCGGTGATTCAGGCGTGGCAGGTCGATCGCTCGCCGCCCGAGCATCTGGCGGCGATCACCAGCGCGCTGTTCACGGTGCAGGCGATGCTGTCGGCGTTGGCGCCGGTCGTCGGCGGATTTCTCGCCGACCGGTTCGGCCTGATCTCGGTGTTCTATTTCCTCGCGGCGTCGGTGCTCGCCGGCAACGTGTTGTGCTTCCTGGTGCCCAAAACCGAGCACGGCGATTGACCGCATGAGCAAACTGCCGTTGGCCCGCTTCAAGGTGGTCGACCTCACGCGTGTGCGTGCCGGCCCGACCTGCGTGCGGCAGCTCGCTGATTGGGGCGCCGACGTGATCAAGATCGAGGACCCGAAGGGCGATTCCGGTTTGGGCGGCGAGCGCGACGGCCCGGATTTTCAGAACATTCACCGCAACAAGCGCAGCCTGACGCTCAACCTGAAAAACGAAGAAGGCGTCGCGATCCTGAAAAAGCTCGTGGCGCAGGCGGATGTCGTGGTCGAGAATTTCCGGCCGGACGTCAAATTCCGCCTCGGCGTCGATTACGACAGCCTCAAGGCGGTCAATCCACGCCTCGTCTATGCCAGCATCTCGGGCTTCGGCCAGGACGGCCCTTATCGCGAGCGGCCGGGCGTCGATCAGATCGCGCAAGGCATGGGCGGGTTGATGTGGATCACCGGCGAGCCGGGCCACGGGCCGATGCGCGTCGGCATCCCGATTGCGGATTTGACGGCCGGGCTCTTCACCGCCATCGGCGTGCTGATCGCGCTGTTGGAGCGCGAGGAAAGCGGCGAGGGGCAATATGTCGACAGCTCGCTGCTGGCGTCGCAGATCGCCATGCTCGATTTCCAGGCGGCACGCTGGCTGATGAAGGGCGAGGTGCCGGGCCAGGCCGGCAACAACCATCCGACCAGCATTCCGACCAGCGTGTTTCCGACCAAGGACGGCTTCATCAACATCGCCACCGCCGGCGAAGAGCTGTGGCACCGCCTGGCCGACGCGCTAGGCAAGCCCGGCCTCAAGACCGACAAGGACTACGCCACCGCCGCCGCCCGTCGCAAAAACCGCGACAAGCTCAACGCGCTCATCGGCGGCGTGACATCGGGCAAAAGCTCGGCCGAATGGGTCGAGCTGCTGACCAAGGCCGGCGTACCGTCGGGGCCGATTTACAAGATGGACGAGGTCTTCGCCGACCCGCAGGTGAAGCATCTGAACGTGGCGCGCAAAGTGAAGCATCCGCGGCTTGGCGAGATCGAGTTGGTCGGTCAGGCGGTGAACCTGTCGCGCACGCCGTGGGCGCTGCGGCGCGCCTCGCCCGACCGCGGCGAGCACACCGACGAGGTCTTGCGCGAGCTCGGCTATGCCGAGACCGACATCGCCAAGCTCAAGCAGGACGGCGTGGTGTAACGGCGGCTAGGCCGCCGCGACGCCGACCGGACAGCTCACGCCGGTGCCGCCGAGCCCGCAATAGCCGCCCGGATTTTTCGCCAGGTATTGCTGGTGATAATCCTCGGCGTAATAGAACTCGCCAGCTTGCTTGACCTCGGTCGTGATGGCGCCAAGGCCGGCTGTGGCCAGCGCCTTGGCATAGGCATCGCGCGAGGCTTCGGCCGCCTTTTGCTGCGCCGGATTCGTCCAATAGATCGCCGAGCGATATTGCGTGCCGACATCGTTGCCCTGGCGCATGCCCTGCGTCGGGTTGTGGCCTTCCCAGAACGCCTTGAGCAGCCGCTCGTACGAGATTTTCTTCGGATCGTACGCGACCAGCACGATCTCGGCGTGGCCGGTGCGCCCCGAACAGACTTCCTCGTAAGTCGGATTGGGCGTCGTGCCGCCGGCATAGCCGACCGCCGTCGCATAGACGCCGTCCAGTTGCCAGAACGCGCGCTCGGCGCCCCAGAAACAACCGAGGCCGAACTGCGCCGTCTCGATGCCGGCGGGAAAGGGCGGCACGATGCGCCGGCCGCTGACGGTATGGCTCTCGGGCACGCGCATCTTGGCGGCGCGGCCGGGCAGCGCCTCGCCGGGTGCGGGCATCTCGGTCTTCTTGCGGCCCATCAACATGCGCGTTCTCCTTTTTGCTTGTTGCCGGGAGCGGGCGAGGGTGAATCTGGGCTCGCGCGGGCGCGAACGCAACAGAAGCTCACGCAGGCTTGAAGGGGCGCGAGCGGGGCGGCGCGGCGCCAGGAAAAAATTGCCGGCGCCGCGCAAAAGCCGCTAGCCTCGGTGCCGCGAACAAGAGACGCACGGGGAGGGCGACAATGCCGCGACGCTACAATGCCAAAACCTTCGACATGGCCCATCTCCGCAAGACGGCGGATAAGCTCAAAAGCTGGGGCAAGTGGGGGCCGAACGACGAGATCGGCACGCTCAACTACGTGAAGCCCGAGGACATCGCGGCGGCGGCCCGGCTCATCCGCAAGGGCAAGGTGTTTTCGCTGGCGCTGCCTTACGACAGCAACGGTCCGCAAAAAGGCCTGTGGGGTAACCGGCACAATCCGGTCCACACCATGTTGGCGACCGGCACCGACGCCGTCGCGGGCGCGCAGGACAAAGGCGGCATCCGCTATGCCGACGACGCGGTGTCGATGCCGCTGCAATGCGGCACGCAATGGGACGCGCTCGGCCATATCTTCTACGACGACAAGATGTGGAACGGTTACGACGCCAAGCTGGTCGATTCCAGCGGCGCCGCCAAGAACGGCATCGAGAAGACCAAGGCCAAGATGGTCGGCCGCGGCGTGCTGCTCGACGTCGCGCGGCATTGCAAGATGGATTGCCTCGAAGACGGCACCGCCATCACCACCGACGATCTGATCGCAACCGCCAAGGCGCAGAAGGTCGACGTGAAGCGCGGCGACTTCGTCATCGTCCGCACCGGCCAGATGGGCCAGCGGCTCAAAGCCGGCGATTGGGGCGGCTATGCCGGCGGCGACGCGCCGGGCCTGGCCTTCGAGACCTGCGAATGGATCCACAAGACCCAGATCGCCGCGATCTGCACCGACACCTGGGGCTGCGAGGTGCGGCCGAACGAGACCAAGGACGCGTTCCAGCCCTGGCACTGGATCGTGATCCCGATGATGGGCCTCACCATGGGCGAGATTTTCTATCTCGAGGAGCTGGCCGACGATTGCGCCCAGGACAAGGTCTACGAATTCTTCTTCTGCGGCCCGCCGCTGCCGATCACCAAGGCGGTCGGCTCGCCGGTCAATCCGATGGCGATCAAGTAGGACGGCCTAGGCGGATTGATTTACTTCGAAGATTAAAACGGCACGATCGGCATGAGCCTCGAATTAAGTTGCCGCTGGTTGACTTCGAGCGAGCTGTTGAAGAAATCCAGTAAATTTTCGAAGTTTGACAAGATCATCGGGTGACATCGGATCAGAATCAAAATGCATTACATCATTTCGGATTCGTCGCGCCTCATCAAGTCTGTCAATAAATGTTTTACAGTCTATTCCGAGTCGAACTTGATGCCAGAACTTAGGATTTTGGAGCAGTCGAATATAGTGACCGAATGTCATATCACCGATGCTGTCTATGGCGCGGCCTTTATCGTTAGGGTCTCTGCATTCTGTTAATTGTTCTTTCGAGAATCTTCCTCGCTCAATGATTTGCCGAATGTGATTTTCAATTTCACCAAGGAGCAGAAAGGGTTCTGCTAATTGGTGGAATTGACGACTGAGATCGGTCGTGGTCACTATGCCCGAAATCTTTCCTGAGTCTCGAATAAGAACATATTCATTGGAAACGATTTGATCGATTGCGGCGAGGAGTGAGGTGTCAGCACTGATTTCATGTGCTGCATCCATACATTCGCGAACCTCGGTGCATTTTACTCCGCGTGCGAGCCGACTGCCGATTGACTCCCAACTTATAATACCTTTCACCTCGCGTTCTCCTATCATCACGGGTAGCTGAGAGAAATCATTAGTCAGCATAATAGTTATGGCTTCCGTGATGCTTTTGTTGGGCGCAACAGATACGGGGGGCGTATTGGCTGAATCCAATTTTCCTATTCGGTATGTCGGATCAGATATTACATGGGGCGTTGGTGGCTCTATGGCCTCTCCCTCACGCTTTGCAGCCCTGGCAGCGCGAGCCTTTTCAAGAAACTTTTCAGTAGGAGAGGTATAAGGCTCAAAAGAAATTAGACTGTCTATCCACGCCGATTCGAAATCGGGTCTCGTTACCAGTTTTGCTTCTGATAGTGCTTCGCGAATCCACCAAACTAACCAAGACCCCCTGCGCTGCGCATCAAAC
>JAGWIH010000192.1 GCA_028866355.1 Alphaproteobacteria bacterium | reverse complement strand
CGTTGCAGATGGTGTCGCGCGGCATCAACGCGCTGCGCGGACCGGATCGCGCGATCGTCATGATCACGCACTATCAGCGGCTGCTTAATTACGTGGTGCCCGATCGCGTGCATGTATTGTCGGGCGGCCGCATCGCCAAGTCCGGCGGCAAGGAACTGGCGCTCGAGCTCGAACAGACGGGCTACGGCGCCTACGGAGACGCGGCGTGAGTGCGCTCGCCGAAATCCAGCCCTACGTCGAAGCGTTCAAGGCGCAACTGCACACGGCCGAACCGGGATGGCTGAAGCAGCGGCGCGAAAGCGCGATGCAGCGTTTCGCCGAACTCGGCTTTCCGACGCGCAAGCAGGAAGCCTGGCGCTTCACCGATCTTCAGCCGCTACAGCGCGCGCCGTTCCCGCCGGCCGCTGGAACAAGCAAAATTGCCGCGGCCGATCTCGCGCCGTGGCTTTATGCCGATGCCGCGCACCGGATCGTGCTGGTCGATGGCGTCTTCGCACCGGACCTTTCTGCGATCGGCAAGCTGCCCGAAGGCGTGTGGCTCGCCTCGACCACGCAGACATTGCGTGCGTGGCCCGAGTTGCTGAACACCGCGCTGCATGAAACCGACGCGCTCGGCGCGCAGCCGTTCGTCGCGCTCAACGCTGCGCTGTTTGCCGACGGTTTCGTGCTGGCGCTTGAACCAAACGCCGTGCTCGACCGCGCAGTCGAGGTCATCCACGTCGGCCGCGCCGCCGGCCGCTCGGCGCAGCTGCGGAGTCTGATCGTCCTCGGCGCCGGTAGCCGCGCGACCGTGATCGAGACGTTTGCGGGCGAAGGCGGTTATTGGACCAACGCAGTCGATTTGATTACCGTCGGCGCCGGCGCCGCGTTGCGCCACGTCAAGCTACAGGACGAGGGCACAGCGGCAATCCATATCGGTCATAACCGGATCGAACTCGACCGCGATGCGCGATACGAGAATTTCATCCTTTCGCTCGGCGGCAAGCTTGCGCGCACCGACGTGCAACTGAAATTCGACGGCGAAGGCGCGGCATGCGGCCTGTTCGGCGCCACGCTGCTGCGCGGCGAGCAGGAAGGCACGATCGCGACCGTGGTCGATCACGCCGCGCCGCGGTGCATCACGCGCGAATATTATAAGAGCGTCGCCGCCGATCGCGCGCATGGCGTGTTTCTCGGCACCATCGGCGTGCGGCCGCATGCGCAGAAAACCGACGCCAATCAGCTCAGCAAGAATCTTCTGCTCGGTGCGCGGGCCGCCATCGACACCAAGCCGGAGCTTGAAATCCTCGCCGACGACGTCAAGTGCAGTCACGGGGCCACGGTCGGCGATCTCGACGAGGCGGCGCTGTTCTATCTTGAAAGCCGTGGCATTCCCCCGGCCGAAGCACGGCACATATTGGTCGAAGCGTTCGCTGCCGAAGTGATCGAGCGCATCGAAGACGACACGGCGATGCGCGCGCATCTCGGCCGGCATGTCGCACGCTGGCTGGCCGGAGGCGTCGCATGAGCCGCGCGGCGTTGCAGACGAAGACGAAGCCTGCGCTCGATCCGGCGCGCATCAAGCGCGATTTCCCGGTTTTCGCCAACAATCCGGGGCTGGTGTTTCTCGACAGCGCCGCGTCGGCGCAAAAGCCGGCGGCGGTGATCGACGGCGTCGCCGCGTTCTATCGCACCGATTACGCCAACGTGCATCGCGGCGTTTATCGCCTGTCGGCGCGCTCGTCAGACCGGTACGAGGGCGCGCGCGAAACGGTGCGCCGGTTCCTCAATGCCGCGTCGGCCGACGAGATCGTTTTCGTCCGTGGCGCGACCGAGGCGATCAACCTGGTCGCCTATTCGTGGGGCATGACATTCCTCAAGCCTGGCGACGAAGTGCTGATCACCGAGCTTGAGCACCACGCCAACATCGTCCCGTGGCAGTTGATCCGCGAACGCACCGGCTTGAAGCTAGTTGTCGCACCGCTCGATGCGTCGGGCGGTCTCGATCTCGCCGCGTTCGAGGCACTTCTGTCGTCGCGCACAAAACTCGTGGCGGTGACGCATCTCGCCAACGCCACCGGCGCGATGCTCCCCATCGAGGCGATAACCCGCCTGGCGCATAAGCACGGCGCGAAGATCCTGGTCGATGGTTGCCAGGCGGCGCCGCGGCTGCCGGTCGATGTGCGCGCCCTCGATTGCGATTTCTACGTGTTCTCGGGACACAAGATTTACGGCCCGACCGGTATCGGTGTGCTGTACGCCAAGGCGGAGATCCTCGACCGCATGCCGCCGTGGCAAGGCGGCGGCGACATGATCGAGCAGGTCACGTTCGAGAAGACGACGTTCCAAAAGCCGCCGCATCGCTTCGAAGCCGGCACGCCCGATATTTCGGGCGCGATCGGCTTGGCGATGGCGCTCGATTACGTCGAGGCGCTCGGCCGCGAGGCGATTTCGGCGCATGAAGAGGAGCTCACCGGCTATGGCGTCGACAAGCTGTCGCGGCTGCCGGGTATCCGCTTGATTCCGGCCGGACAACGCCGCCTCGGCATCTTGTCGGTCGACGTGCAGGGCGTGCATCCGCACGACCTTGCAACGGTGCTCGATCAGCACCATGTCGCGGTGCGGGCCGGACATCATTGCGCCCAGCCGTTGATGGATAAGCTCGGCCTCGCCGGCACGACGCGGGCCTCGCTCGGCATTTACAACGATACGCGCGATATCGACGCGCTGGCCGCCGCGCTGACCGCGGCGCAGAAACTGTTTGCGTGAGAACCATGGACGCGCGCGAGCTTTACCAGGACATCATCCTCGATCACGGGCGCCATCCGCGCAATTTCCATGCACTGACGCATCCAACCAACCGCGCGCACGGCCACAACCCGCTGTGCGGCGATCGCGTCACGGTCTATCTCGAGCTTGATGGCGATCGGATCAAGGATGTGAGCTTCGACGGCCGTGGCTGCGCAATCTCGACCGCATCGGCGTCGCTGATGACCGAAGTGCTGAAGGGCAAGACGCTGGCCGAAGCCGACGCTCTGTTCAAAGGCTTCCATGCCGAAGTCACCGGCAAGACCGTGCCGGCATTGCCCGAAGCGCTTGCCGAGGACATGGAACGGCTCGCGCCGCTCGAAGGCGTGCGCGCCTATCCGACACGGGTCAAGTGCGCGACGCTGGCGTGGCATGCGTTCGAGGCCGCGCTGAAGAACGGCGCCGACGGCATGGCCGCCGCGACCGTGAAGACGGAGTAGACGGTGAGCGACGAGAATACCGGGCACGACCCGTTCGCGTTCGTGCGCGACGACGAGGACGCCGCCGACTTGACCGACGTCGAGCGGCCGACGCCGGACGAAGGCAACCCAGATCTGCGCGAGCAGGTGTTGGATGCGCTCAAGACCGTTCGCGATCCCGAAATTCCGGTGAACCTCGTCGATCTCGGCCTCATCTACGAGCTGATCGTCAACAAGGACGGCGTCGTCTATGTCGAAATGACGCTGACGACACCAGCGTGTCCGGTCGCCGGCGCGCTGCCCGGTCAGGTGCGCGACGCGATCTCGGCGGTACCGGGCGTGCAGGATGCGCGCGTCAAGCTGGTCTGGACGCCGCCGTGGGACAAGGACCGCATGTCGGAAGAAGCCAAGCTCGAGCTCGGCCTGATCGACTGACGGAACCGACGCCATCGCGCATGGGGGAGACATGCTGACGATCTGGGGACGAACGACGTCGTCCAACGTGCAGAAAGTATTGTGGGTCTGCACCGATCTGGGCATCGCGTTCGAGCGTCTCGATTGGGGCGGAAAATTCGGCGGCAACGACGCGCCCACCTATCGCGCGATGAATCCCAACGGCCTTGTGCCGACCGTCAAGGACGGCGAAGTCGTGATTTGGGAATCGAACACGATCATGCGCTATCTGTGCGCGGTCTATGGCGGCGCGGCGCTGCATCCGACCGATCCGGCGCGGCGCAGCGCCGTCGAGTGCTGGATGGATTGGCAGCTGTCGCGTCTCAATTCGCCGCTCGCAGGTCTCATGCGGGGCTATTACCGCACGCCGGAGCCGCAGCGTGATTTTCCGATGCTGACGCGTTACCGCATCGAGGCGACTGCGTTGTGGGAGATGGTCGAGCATCAACTCATGGGGCAGGATTATCTGGCGGGTGACTCCTTTACGCTTGCCGACATCGGCACCGGTATCTGGGCGCACCGCTGGTTCCTCTATCCGATCGAGCGGCCCGAGATGCCGGCGCTGACGAAATGGTATCGGCGGCTGCAGCAACGACCGGGCTTTGCGGCGCACGTCGCCGGCCCGATCGGCTGATCGTCTTCGGAGGGCGTATGGATCTGGGTCTGAAGGGCAAAACGGCGCTGGTCTGCGCCGCAAGCAAGGGGTTGGGCAAGGGCTGCGCCGCGGCGCTCGCCGCCGAAGGCGTCGACGTCACGATCACGGCACGCGGCCGCGAAGCGCTCGAAACGACAGCCGCCGAACTGCGCGACCGCTATCGCGTCAAGATCACCGCGGTTGCCGGCGACATCACGACAGCGGAGGGCCGCGCCGCGGCGCTTGCCGCATGTCCGTCGCCGGACATTCTCGTAACCAATGCCGGTGGTCCGCCGCCGGGGGATTTCCGCGAATGGACGCGCGACATCTGGATCAAGGCGCTCGACGCCAACATGCTGACGCCGATCGCGCTGATCCAGGCGACGGTCGACAACATGATCGCGCGCCGCTTCGGGCGGATCGTCAACATCACGTCGAGCGCGGTCAAAGCGCCGATCGATAT
>JAGWIH010000191.1 GCA_028866355.1 Alphaproteobacteria bacterium | reverse complement strand
GCGCTTTCAACAGGTCCGACAACTCCTTGTTGAGCGCGTCCTTGTCTTTCTGGTGAAGTTCGGAAGCCTTCATCAATTGCTCCTTAGGCGCCGAGCTGACGGACGATGAACGTCGTCTTCAGCGGCAGTTTGGCTGCAGCCAGACGGAACGCTTCACGCGCCAGATCTTCGGATACGCCATCCATTTCGTACAGCATCTTGCCCGGCTGGATCTCGGCGACGTAGTACTCGGGGTTACCCTTACCGTTACCCATCCGCACTTCAGCCGGCTTTTGCGAGATCGGCTTGTCCGGGAAAATGCGAATCCAGATGCGGCCACCGCGCTTGATGTGACGCGTCATTGCACGACGCGCCGCTTCGATTTGACGCGCGGTCAAACGGCCGCGACCGATAGCCTTCAGGCCGAACTCACCGAACGACACTGCGTTGCCGCGCGTCGCGATACCGGTGTTACGACCTTTTTGCTCTTTGCGATACTTCCTGCGTTTCGGTTGCAGCATCGTTATTCTCCAGTCTTGCCGTCGCCTTCCGGCTTCCCGCCGGTACCACCGGCGCCACCGCGACGCGGACCGCCACGGCGGGCGCCCGGCGCGCCCTCACCGTCGCGGCGGCCGCCACGGCGCTCGCCCGGACGGGCATTGCGGCGCGGACGCTTTTCCTCGACAGTCTCTTCCACGACCGGCGCATCGTTGCGGCCCAGCGTGTCGCCCTTGTAGACCCACACCTTGACGCCGATGACGCCGTAGGTGGTCTTGGCTTCGGCGGTGCCGTAATCGACATCGGCGCGCAGCGTATGCAGCGGCACGCGACCTTCGCGATACCACTCCATGCGCGCGATCTCAGAGCCGCCCAGGCGGCCCGAGCAATTGATGCGGATGCCGAGCGCGCCCAAACGCATCGCCGACTGCACGGCGCGCTTCATCGCGCGGCGAAAGGCGACGCGGCGCTCGAGCTGCTGAGCGATGCCGTCGGCGATCAGCTTGGCCTCGATCTCGGGCTTGCGGATCTCGACGATGTTCAGGCTGACCTCGCTGTCGGTCATCTTGGCGAGATCGGCGCGCAGCTTCTCGATGTCGGCGCCCTTCTTGCCGATGACGACGCCTGGCCGGGCCGAATGGATGGTGATGCGGGTCTTCTTGGCCGCGCGCTCGATGACGATGCGCGACACGCCGGCCTGCAACAGCCGCTCGACCAGGAAGTCGCGCAGCTTCAGGTCTTCGTGCAGCAAGTTCGAATAGTCCTTGCGCGCGAACCAGCGCGAATCCCAGGTCCGGTTGATGCCGAGCCGCAGGCCGACCGGATTTACCTTCTGGCCCATTATGCCTTCTCCTTGCCGCCGGCCTTTTTGGCCTTGGGCTTCTTGCCGGCGTCGGCGGCCTTGGCATCCGCCGCGCCCTTGTCCTCGTCCGCCTCCTTGGCGCGCTCTTCGGGCGCGCGTTCGCGCACCACGATGAGCAGATTCGAAAAGTATTTCTCGACCGGCGACATGCGGCCGCGGCCGCGCGCGTGGAAGCGGCCAAGCGAGAAAGCGCGGCCGGCCGTCGCCTCTTTGACATAGAGCCGGTCGACGTCGAGTTGATGGTTGTTCTCGGCGTTGGCGATCGCCGCCTGCAACACCTTGCGTACGTCGCGCGCGATACGGCGACGGTTGAATGCGAGCTCGTTCAGCGCTGCCGACGCGGCCTTGCCGCGGATCGCCTGGGCCACGAGGTTGAGCTTACGCGGGCTGATCTTGATCGCGCGCGCATAGGCCGAGGCCTCGGTCTCGTGCAAACGGCGCGGTGCGGCTTGCTTACCCATGTTACGGACTTTCCTCGCGCTTGACCTTCTTGTCCCCGGCGGTGTGGCCGTGGAACACGCGGGTCGGCGCGAACTCGCCAAACTTGTGACCGATCATGTGCTCGGTCACCAGCACCGGAACAAACTTGTGGCCGTTGTAGACGCCGAAGGTCAGCCCGACGAATTGCGGAAAGATCGTCGAACGCCGCGACCACGTCTTGATGATCTCGTTGCGTCCGGACGCGCGCGTCTTTTCGGCTTTCTTCATCAGATAGCCGTCGACGAACGGTCCTTTCCACACGGAACGTGCCACGCTCGGATCTCCTACTTATCGCGCTTCCGCCGCACGATGTAGCGGTCGGTTGCCTTGTTGTGACGCGTCTTGTTGCCCTTGGCGCCCTTGCCCCAGGGCGAAACCGGATGCCGGTTACCGCGGGTGCGGCCGCCGAGCGGATGATCCACCGGGTTCATCGCCTCGCCGCGGACGTTACCGCGCCGGCCGAGCCAGCGCGAACGACCCGCCTTGCCGATGACGACGTTCTGCTCGTCGGGATTCGACACCGCGCCGATCGTCGCCATGCATTCGCCCCGCACCATGCGCACTTCGCCGGAAGCGAGCCGCAGCAGCGCATAGCCGGCGTCGCGGCCGACGAGCTGCACGAAGGTACCGGCGGAGCGCGCCAGTTGGCCGCCCTTGCCCGGCTTCATCTCGACGTTGTGGATGATGGTGCCGACCGGAATGCTGCTCATCGGCATGGCGTTGCCCGGCTTCACGTCGACACGCTCGCCCGAGACGACCTTGTCGCCGGCCTTGAGGCGTTGCGGCGCCAAGATGTAGCTGAGCTCGCCGTCGGTATACTTGATCAGCGCGATGAAGCCCGACCGGTTCGGATCGTATTCCAGCCGCACGACTTCGGCCGGCACGTCGTACTTGGCGCGCTTGAAGTCGACCAGGCGGTAGCGCTTCTTGTGGCCGCCGCCGCGCCAGCGCTGGGTGATGCGGCCGAGATTGTTGCGGCCGCCTTGCTCGCGCTTGCCGACGGACAGCGCCTTGACCGGGCCGCCCTTCCACAGTTCGCTGCGATCGATCAGCACCGTATGGCGCAGAGTCGGCGTGACCGGCCGGAATGTCTTGAGCGCCATGGTTTAGACTCCCGTCGTCACGTCAATCTTCGACCCTTCGGCCAAAGTGACGATCGCCTTTTTATAATCGGAACGCTGGCCGCGGCGGCCGCGCACCATCTTGCGCTTGCCTTTGACGCGCACGGTGTTGACGGCCTCGACCTTGACCTTGAACAGGTTCTCGACCGCGACCTTGACCGAGCGCTTATCGGCATCGAGCGGCACGCGGAAGGTAACCTGATTGTGCTCCGAAATCATGGTCGCCTTCTCGGTGATCACCGGATGGCGCACGATGTCGTACATCTGTTCGCGGGTGAGCGCGGGGGTCTCGCGCTTGATGTAGCGAAAGCGGCTCATTTCAAACGCGCCTCCAGCGCCTGCACGGCGTCGCGCGTCAGCACGAGCGTGTCACGGCGCATGATGTCGTAGACGTTGGCGCCCTGCTGCGGCAGCACGTCAATGCCCGGCAGGTTACGCGCGGCGCGCGCGAAGCTCTCGTCGAGCGTCGCGCCGTCGATGATCAGCGCGGATGCAAAGCCGAGCTTAGCGAAGCTTTTGGCGAGCACGCCCGTCTTGGCGTCCTTCACCTTGGCGCTGTCGAGCACCACGAGCTTGCCTTGCGCCTGTTTGGCCGACAGCGCGGTCTTGAGCGCCAGACGCCGGACCTTCTTCTGAAGACCATATTCGTGGCTGCGCACCACCGGGCCGAAGATCTTCGCACCGCCGCGGAACTGCGGCGAACGCAGCGAGCCTTGACGCGCGCGGCCCGTGCCCTTCTGCTTCCACGGCTTCTTGGTCGTGCCGGAAATGTCACTGATGCCCTTGGTCTTGTGCGTGCCGGCGCGGCGCTTGGCGAGCTGCCATTGCACCATCCGCGCGAGAATGTCCTTGCGCACGGGCAAGCCGAAGATGTCGTCGGCGACCTCGATGTCGCCAGCGGCCTTGTTGTCGAGGCTTTTGACCGGAAGCTTCATTTCTTCTCGCCTCCCGCGGCCGGCTTGGCTGCCGGTTTTTCCTTGGCGGCTTTCGGAGTCTTCTCGACCGGACGATCGAGCGCCTTGAGCGGCGGCCGGCCCGGCTTCGCGCGCTTGGCGGCGTCGCGCACCAGGACATAACCGCCGGCGGCGCCCGGCACCGCACCCGTCACCATCAGCAGGCCGCGCGTTTCGTCGGTCGCGACAACCTGAAGATTCTGCGTCGTAGCGCGCACGTCACCCATGTGGCCAGCCATCTTCTTGTTCTTGAACACCTTGCCGGGATCCTGGCGCTGACCTGTCGATCCGTGGCTGCGATGCGACACCGACACGCCGTGCGAGGCGCGCAGGCCGCCGAAATTATGCCGTTTCATCACGCCCGCGAATCCGCGGCCGATCGTCGTACCGGTGACGTCGATGTATTGGCCGGCGGTGAAATGCGTGACCTTGATCTCGGCGCCGGGCTCGAGCATGGCGTCGGCGCTGACGCGGAACTCGATCAGCTTGTGCTTCGGCTCGATCTTGGCCTTGGCATAATGGCCGCGCATCGCCTGCGACACGTTCTTGACCTTGGCGTTGCCGGTGCCGAGCTGGACCGCGGTGTAACCGTCCTTTTCGACCGTGCGCACGGCAATCACGCGGCAATCGTCGACCTTCAGCACCGTGACCGGCAGATGGTTGCCGTCCTCGGTGAAGAGCCGGGTCATGCCCATTTTCTTGGCGATAAGGCCGCTACGCATGGTCCAATGCCCTAAAGCTTGATCTCGACGTCGACGCCGGCGGCGAGGTCGAGCTTCATCAGCGCGTCCACCGTTTGCGGCGTCGGATCGACGATGTCGAGAATCCGCTTGTGCGTGCGGATCTCGAACTGCTCGCGCGACTTCTTGTCGATGTGCGGCGAGCGGTTGACCGTGAACTTCTCGATCTTGGTCGGCAGCGGAATCGG
>JAGWIH010000190.1 GCA_028866355.1 Alphaproteobacteria bacterium | reverse complement strand
TGATCGATTTCTATTTCGCCTGCACCGATTTCTTCGCCTACGACCTGGCGATCTGCCTCAACGCCTGGTGCTTCGAAAGCGACGGCAGCTTCAACGTCACCAAGGCCAAGCTGCTCCTGGCGAAATACCGGACGGTGCGGCCGCTGGCCGACGCCGAGATCGAAGCCTTGCCGCTGCTGGCGCGCGGCAGCGCCATTCGCTTCCTGCTGACGCGGCTCTATGACCGACTGCATCAGGCACCCGGCGCTTTCGTGCGACCCAAGGACCCGCTCGAATACCTGCAGAAGCTGCGCTTTCATCGCGGTGTCACCAGCCCGGCCGCGTATGGAATCGATTCGTGAGCGACGGCGTCGTCGAAATCTTCACCGACGGCGCGTGCAGCGGCAATCCCGGCCCCGGCGGCTGGGGCGTACTGTTGCGCCACGATGGCGTCGAAAAGGAATTCTCGGGATTCGAGCCCGAAACCACCAACAACCGGATGGAGTTGATGGCGGCGATCGCGGCGCTGGAACAGCTGAACCGCGGCGTGCGTGCCGTCGTCCATACCGACAGCCGTTACGTGCACGATGGCATCACTCTATGGCTTCCGCGCTGGAAAACGCGCGGCTGGAAGACCGCCGACAAGAAGCCAGTCAAGAATGTCGATTTGTGGCGGCGACTCGAAACGGCGCTCCAACGCCACCAGGTCACATGGCGCTGGATCCGCGGGCATTCCGGCCACCCCGAGAACGAGCGGGCCGACGCGCTCGCGCGCGCGGAAATCGCCGCAGCGCGCCGCAGCAGCGCCAATCGGGTCTAGAGCGTCTTCAGCACCGCGTCGGCGCTGGAAACCTCGAAGGCGCCAGCCGCTTCGACGTTGAGCGTCTTGACCAGGCCGTTATCGATGACCATGGCATAGCGCTGCGAGCGCTTGCCGAGGCCGCGATCGGTGAGATCGAGCTCGAGCCCGACAGCCTTGGTAAAGTCACCGCTGCCGTCGGCCAGCATCAGCACCTTGTCGCCGACTTTCTGGTCCTTGCCCCAAGCGCCCATAACGAACGCGTCGTTGACCGACAGGCAAGCGATGGTGTCGACCCCCTTGCCCTTCAACGCCGAAAATTTCTCGACGAAGCCAGGCAGGTGCTTGGCGGAACAGGTCGGCGTGAAGGCGCCGGGCAGCGCGAACAAAACGACCTTCTTGCCTTTGAAGATGTCGTCGGTGGTGATGGGTTTCGGTCCATCGGCGGTCATGGTCATGAGCTTGACCGACGGAATCTTGTCGCCAACCTTGATGGTCATTGCCTCTCCTGTTTTGAGCTGGGCCGGTTGTGCGGCCGCACCATAAACCCGCCGGCTCGAAAAATCATCCACCCCGCGCGGCCGCAGCCGCCGTCGCCGGCGCACCCGGACCCGCGGCCCGGGCAAGGCCGCCGAGCACCGAGTCCGGGGTCAGGATTTCGGGCAGGACGATGCCTTGGGGGGCGCCCGGCCCGTAGACCACGTTGAACGGAATGCCATAACGGCCGAACGCGCGCAGATAACGCGCGATGGCGGGATTGGGCCGCGTCCAGTCGGCGCGCATGGCGACGACGCCGGGCGCCGCCAGGCGCTGGCGCACCGCCGCCGGCGCCAGCGCGAAGCCGGCGTTGACCTTGCACGTGAGGCACCAATCGGCGGTGACGTCGACAAAGACGGTGTCTCCCTGCGCGACCAGTGCTGCGATCCGGCTTTCATCGAATGGTTGCCAGAACCCATCCGGCGCTTCGGCCGACAACGGCGGGGCAACGAGATTGGGCGCGACCAGTGCGGCGGCGATCAACGCGACAACCGCGATCCGGCGCGGCGCGGCATGCCGAATCCAGCCAACCGCGAACACCACCGCGATGAGCAACGCGCCGCAAACAATCGCAACCGCCGTACCGCTTTCGGCCGCCAGAATCCACAGCAGCCAGATCGCGGTCGCCGCCAACGCCACGCCGAGAACACGCTTCAATTCGACCATCCAAGCGCCGGGTTTCGGCAGCCACAGCGCCAAGGCCGGCGCGGCGGCAACCGCGAGATAAGGCAGCGCCAGACCGATGCCCATGGCGCCGAAGATCGCGAGCGCCGCCACCGGCGGCGACAGCAGCGCAAAGCCAAGCGCGGTACCGAGGAGCGGCGCCGTGCAGGGCGTCGCGAGCAACGTCGCCAGGACGCCGGCGAAAAAGCTGCCGAGATGGGCGCGTCCCTCGCCGAGCGCGGTCACCGCTGCCGGCAGCGGGATTTCGAACAGACCCCAAACGTTCGCGGCGAACACAGTCAGGATCGCCGCCATCGCGACCAAAAACGCCGGCTGCTGGAATTGCAGTCCCCAGCCGACCGCGACGCCGGCGGCGCGAAAGCCGATGGCGATGCCGGCCAGGGCGAGGAATGTCGCGATGATGCCGGCGGCGCTCGCCACGAAGCCGGCGCGGACCGCACCGCGGCCGCGCGCCGCATGGTCGACCGTGCCAAGCAGCTTCAGCGCCAGCACCGGCAACACACACGGCATGAAATTGAGGATGAAACCGCCGGCCAGCGCCAACGCCAGCATCGGCAGCAGGCGCACCCAGTCGACGGCGGGCGATGGCGCCAGCGTCGGCGCGATCACTGCGGTCATCGCGCGCGAACCGTCGGTGAGCGTCACCGTCAGCGGTTTGCCGACAAGCTTGCGGAGCGCATCGGCCCCCCCGCCATCGAGCGGCAGTCGCAGCAGGCTATTGCCTGGCTGTGCACCGGCGACCAGCCGCGGCATGCCGAAGGCGACGTTGGCGGCGCCTTCGACAAAGGCATCGGGTGACACCAGCGGCGGCGACGCGGTCACGTGCAACAACAACGCCGGGCGCGGCCCATCGTCGACCGCGACACCGTCAAGCTTAAGCCCGACCTTGCTGCCGTCCCCCGGCACTTGCGCCGCGAATTGATCGATGAGCGCGGCATAGCCGGCAGTGTCCGCGGGCGCCGCACCGGCAGGCAACGCCAAACGCAAGGTCGTCTGATAGGGAACGCAGATTTCGCTGCACGTGAGGTAATCGAGATGCGCCGTCAGATCGAGCGGCTTGGCGGGATCTGCGACGCGCACGGTAATCGGCAGCACGACCGCGTCGCTGTAGCCCATGGTCTCCAGTCCGAGGACCGAGAACCGCTGCGGCGCCGGCCATAGCATGTCGGCGCGCACGAGATTCGCCGAACCATTCCAATCAAGCCGCGGTGGATAGCCCGCATCGCCCGGCGAGCGCCAGTAGATATGCCAGCCCGGCGCCATCCGGAACTCGAGGCCGAGCGTCTGCGTTTCCTGATCGGCAAGCGTGGCGTGCGCGGCGATGAGCCGCACCTTGCCCTGGTCGGTGATGAACCATGCTGACGACGCCGTTTCGGCGCGCGCCGGCATGGTAAACATCGCCGCAAGCAGGATGAGCGCTGTGACCATGCGCCCGACACGCCAGCGTGTCTTGCAAGGTTCACGGCTCGGGCTTATTTGAGAAGTTCGGAGGTTTTCGTGACGACGCTTGCCGGTCACCTTCTGGTCGCGATGCCGCAAATGCAGGACCCGCGTTTCGCGCGGGCGGTGGTCTACCTCTGCGCCCATAACGAAGACGGCGCGATGGGGCTGGTGGTCAACCGGCTGCTCGACGACGTGACCTGGCCGGCGCTGATGAAACAGCTCGGCATCGAGATCAAAGCCGAGAGCGACGACCGGCGCATTCATTTCGGCGGTCCGGTCGAGGCCGGCCGCGGCTTCGTGCTGCATTCGGCCGACTATGTCGAGGACGGCACCCTGGTCGTCGGCGGCAATGTCGCGCTCACCGCCACGCTCGAGATTCTGCGCGCCATCGGCCGCGGCAGCGGACCCAAACGCAGCCTGCTGGCGCTGGGCTATGCCGGCTGGGGACCCGGCCAGCTCGATTCTGAGATCCAGGCGAACGGCTGGCTGAGCGTCGCTGCGGACGAAGACATCGTCTTCGACGCCCAATACGGCGAGAAGTGGCAGCGCGCGCTCGCGAAACTCGGCGTCGACTTGTTGTCGTTGTCCGGCGAATCGGGTCGCGCCTGAACGGTTCACGACACCGTCTCGGCGGCGCGCGTCGCCTCGCTGTGCCGCGTCCATTCACTGGCGAGCAGCCCGAAGAGCAGATGATCCTGCCAGCGGCCGTCGATCGACAGATATTCCTTGGCATAGCCCTCTTCGCGGAAGCCGCATTTCACCAACAGCCGCCGGCTCGCTTGGTTGTGCGGCAGGCAAGCGGCTTCGATCCGGTGCAGTCGCAGTCGATCGAATGCGAAAGCGAGCGTGAGCCTGAGTCCGTCGGTCATGTAGCCTTGGCGGGCAAAGCGCTCGCCGATCCAATAGCCGAGGCTGGCGGTTTCCGCGACGCCGCGACGGACGTTCGATAGGCTGATGCCGCCCAAGAGCACGCGGTCGGCGCGGCGCACCAGCAGGAAACTATAGCCCTGGTCGCTGCGCCAGTCCGCGGCGTAGCGCTGCAATCGCCGGCGGAAGCCGGCGCGGGTGACGGCGTCGTTCGGCCAACTCGGCTCGAACGGCGCGAGAAACCCGCGCGATTGGGCGCGCAGGACCGCCCATTCGTCGAAATCCTCGCGTTCGGGCGTGCGCAGCGTGACGCGCGGGCCAACGAGCCGGAACGGCGGCGGCGCGGCACCGAAAATACGGGTGATGGCCAGAAGCTCCGACCCCACCTTGGTTCTCCTACGCCGCCAGACGCCGCGCGAGGCGGTCATAATCTTCGACGGCGCCGATCGGACCCAGCGCGGCAAACGTCGGTTGCGCCGCGATCAGCCGCGATGCGACGCGCGCCACGGCGGATGC
>JAGWIH010000003.1 GCA_028866355.1 Alphaproteobacteria bacterium | reverse complement strand
CCGTCGATTGAGGCGCTGCGGGAGATTCGCCATGGCGCGTAAATTCAAGCTCAATGTCGGTTGGCACGACCGGCTGATCCGCGTTCTCATCGGTCTAGCGATCATCGGGGGGATCTGGATCTGGCTGGCCGGCGAGCGCTGGCTCGTCTTGATCGGGATCATACCGATTCTGACCGCGATCGGCGGTTGGGACCCGATCTATGAGATATTGGGTATGACCACTGACTCTACCCTGACGCCCGAGCTGCCGCCGAAAAAGTGACGGTCTAGTCAGCGGCGGCGACGGTGCCGGGCCGTTTCGGCGCGGCGAACAGCCGGTCGTGCGCCAGCGACGGCACCGCGCGCCGCGCTTCGGCTACTTTGGCCGGATCGATTTCGGCGACGATCACGCCGACGCCATCTTCGGCTTCGGCGAGGATTTCGCCCCACGGCGCCACGATCAACGCGTGGCCGAACGTGCGCCGGCCGCCGCCGTGTTCGCCCCATTGTGCCGGCGCGAATACGAAACAGCCG
This sequence comes from Alphaproteobacteria bacterium, assembly GCA_028866355.1. Classification (GTDB taxonomy): domain Bacteria; phylum Pseudomonadota; class Alphaproteobacteria; order ATCC43930; family CGMCC-115725; genus REEB95. Next base: position 24,668 of record JAGWIH010000003.1, on the reverse strand, counting down.
TTCTCGATGGCGCGGGCGCGCAGCAACACATGCCAATGCGCGCGACCGGTCGGCACCGTGAAAGCCGACGGCATCGCCAGGAAATCGGCGCCCGCTTTGGCGAGTGCGCGGTAAAGGTGCGGAAAGCGCATATCGTAGCAGATCGTCATGCCAAGCCGGCCCCACGGCAGCTCGGCAACCACGGCTTTGTCGCCAGGCTTGTAGGTCTGCGATTCGCGGTGCCGCTCGCCGGTCTGCAGATCGACGTCGAACATATGGATCTTGTCGTAGCGTGCGGCGATCTCGCCTTGCGGCGAGATCAGGAACGAACGGTTCGACAGCCGCTCGGCGTTCTTGTCGCGGATCACCGCCGAGCCAAGCAACAGCCACGCGCCGGTTTCGCGCGCCAGGGCGCGGAACGCTACGACCATGGCGTTTTGATCCTCCGGACGCGCCTTGTCGACCGCCAAGGCCCGCTTGAACTCGATCATGTCGCTGACCTCGGGCGTCATGATCAAGTCGGCGCCTTGTGCGCGTGCCCGCCGCACCAGCTCGCTGACGGCGATCACGTTCGCTTCGATCGCCGCGCCCGACGTCATCTGGATACAGGCGGCTTTGAAACGGGTGGTCATCGCGACAATCCGAGCATGGGGTCGAGCTTGCCTTCACGATCAAGCGCCACCAGTTCGTCCGAGCCGCCGATGTGCTGTCCGTCGATGAAGATCTGCGGCACGGTTCGGCGACCGCCGGCGCGCGCGATCATTTCCTCGCGCTTATCGTCGTCGACCATCACGTCGATGTCGGTGAAGCCCACGCCCTTTTTTTGCAGCAGGTTGCGGGCCCGCGCGCAATAAGGGCAGAACATCGTGGTGTAGAGCTCGATCTTGGCCACGCCCGATTATCTGGTCGGGCGCATGGTTAAATCAACTCAGAGTTCGCGACGCACCGCGCACGTTGGCGTCAGGACATCAGCGGCCGCGACCCGGATATGTCGGGTCGTGTTCGCCCGGCTTCTAATCGAAGGCATATTCCGGTAAATTTCGTACCAACGGTAGGCGCGTGGCGAATCTTTGCCCGTCTTCCGATCAGCATCGGCCAGTCGTACCAAATCGCATCGGGAGAACGTGCATCTTCGGCCGCTAGCGCCGGCATACGGCGACGAATTCGGGGCTTCGATGAAGCAAACCAGACCGAGCCGAACGAGCGATATTCCGTCGATCATGCGCGCCGTGCATCAGACCCTCGACGGCGAACCCAAAATCCTGGCCGATCCGATTGTGGCGAAGCTGGTCGACGTCGACACCCTCGAACCGAGCTGGCTGACGCCCATACTGGGACATCCTTTTGCGAAACAATGGCGTGCGGGATTTCTCGTGCGTAGCCGTTACGCCGAGGACTGTCTCGCCGCCGCGGCGGTCCGCGGCGTCAGCCAATATCTGATCCTCGGCGCTGGTCTCGATACTTTCGCGTATCGCCAGCCCGGTTGGGCGGCAACGATTCACATTTTCGAGCTTGACCACCCGGCGACGCAAAGCTTCAAGCGTGAACGGCTCGCCAAATCGAATATTGCCCCACCGGGAAATCTGACTTTCCTGCCGATCGATTTCGAGACGACTTCGTTGCGGCAGGTACTCAGCAGCACGAAATTCCGGTTCGACCACGCAGCTTTCTGTGCGTGGCTCGGCGTGACGCAGTATCTAACGGACTCGGCGATCGACGCGACCTTGACGTTCCTGCTGTCGTTGCCGCGCGGTAGCGAGATCGTCTTTAGCTTTATTCTGCCGCAGGAAGACCTTTCAGGCGTCGAGGCCGATGCCGTTGCGACCGCGGTCCGAAAGTCGGCGGAAGTCGGCGAACCGTGGCTGTCCCGGTTTCGCCCACCCGAGCTAATCGCGCGGCTCCGCCGCATGGGATTTTCCGAGGTGTTTCACTTCACGCCGGAAGAGGCGGACGCGAGATATCTCAAGGATCGGCAGGACGGCCTGACTGGGCGGCACGGCGAGCAGTCCATGCGGGCAGTTGTTTAACGGTTGCCCGGTCCGGCGTCGGACGAGGTTATCTCACAGTTCCGGGCGCATGGTCCGCGCCAGCGTCAGTACGTCGACCGCGCTTGCGCCGGCATCGAGCAGGGTGCGGGCGCATTCTGAGACGGTGGCGCCAGTGGTCAGCACGTCGTCGATCAGCAATACGCGCTGACCGGCAACCGCGCGGCCCCGTTTTAAGCCGAAAGCGCCGCGGACGTTCCGCCGCCGCTCGGCGCGGCCGCTGCGACCTTGCGACGGGGTGGCGCGGCGCCGTTCGAGCAGGTCCGCGACAATGGGCGGGCCGCCATTACGGACGAGCGCGTGGGCCAGAACGGCGGCCTGGTTGTAGCGACGCGCGAAGAGCCGCGTCCAGTGCAGCGGCACCGGGGCGATGATGTCACAGGTCGCGAGAAGCTCGGTGCCGGCCTGCCGCATGAACCGGCCGAGCGCCGGTGCGAGCTGCAATTTGTCGCCGTGCTTGAACGCGAGCACCAGCGGCCGGCTGGCCTCGTCATAGCGCAACGCGGCCCGCGCGCGTCCGTAAAGCGGCGCGTCGCGGGCACACGCGCCGCAAATCGCGCCGGCGCCCGGATCGACGTCGAACGGCAGGCCGCAGCGGGCACAGCACGGCGGTTGCAGGAACGCGATGCCCCGCCAGCATTCGGCGCACAAGGCGCCATCGCCGCCGACTTCGACGCCGCATTTGAGGCAGCGCGGTGGGAGCAGCAGGTCGAGGATAGTCGCGCCGACGCGGCGCGGGTCGATGGCCCGGATCAATCCCCCCATGACGCGATCTCAAGCGACGCCGGCCACCTTGTCAATCCGCGCGGGCCAAGGCGATGATGCACCATGAAGCCGGTCGATCCGTTGCGCATTTTCGATCCGCAGGCCGTGCGCCGGCATCGTGCGCGCGCTGTGCGGCTTGGTCTCGGCGCCGAGTTCCTGTTCGAGCGCGCGGCGGCGGACCTCGTCGAGCGTCTTGGCGAGATCAAGCGGCAGTTTCCCGTGGCACTCGATCTCGGCTGCCGCGGCGGGCTCATGGCGCGCGCACTCGACCGCCGCGAGGGCGTCGGGCACCTCGTATCGGCCGATCCGTCTGAAGCCCTAGCGCGCCGGGCGCCGCGCCCGGCGGCGGTGGTTGATCTCGAGGCGTTGCCGTTTGCATCGGCGAGCTTCGACCTGGTGTTCAGCCCGCTGATGTTGCATTGGGTCAATGATCTGCCTGGTACGCTGTTGCAGCTACGCCGGATGCTCAAGCCCGGCGGATTGCTGCTGGCGACATTGTTCGGCGGCGAGACTCTGAGCGCGCTGCACGCCGCGCTGATCGAGGCCGAGCTCGAAAGCGCCGGCGGCGCCGGTCCGCGTGTGTCGCCCTTCGCGGATTTGCGTGATGTCGGCGGCCTGCTGCAGCGGGCCGGCTTCATCGAACCGGTGGTCGATGGCGACACCACCGACGTCGAATATGCCGATGCGTTCGCGCTGATGCGCGATCTGCGCGCGATGGGCGAGACCAACGCTCAGCGCGAACGGCGCAAAACATCGACCCGCCGAGGCACGTTCGCCCGCGCCGCGTCACTCTATCGCGACCGTGCGGCCGCGCCGGGGGGTCGCGTCGTCGCAACCTTTCAGACGATCAACCTGACCGCTTGGGCGCCGGCCAACTGACGGCGTTCACTGGCAGCTGTAATAGTACGTCAACGCGTTTTCGCCCGACGGTTGCGCGCCGTTCGGTACCGACAGCTTGCCATAATGCTGACAGTGCAGTGCGGCCATGTTGTACGGATTGACGCCCCTGCCGGTGAGAATCACGATCCCGTTGGCGTCGGCGCGCACGATCTGCGGTCGCAGTATATAGTCGGGGTAATAACAGGCGGCGACCGGCAGAACGGTCATCAGGCACAGAATACGGGCGAAACGGCGCATGGCGGCGAGCCTAAGGTCGCGGACGCAAACCGGCAAGCCGCTAAAGCAGGTCGCGTAATGCCGCGATCAGGCCCTTGTCAGCCGGCGGCATCGGATAATCGTCGAAGCGCTGCGGCCGAACCCAGCTCAGCTTCTGCCCCTCGCGCGCGGTGACCAGCCCTTTCCATCGCCGGCAGACGTAAAGCAGCAGGACGATGTGCAACTCCGGATAGCGGTGCGACGCGAAGGTGAGCGGCGCCAGGCAGGCCTCGGCCACGTCGATGCCGAGTTCCTCGTGCAGCTCGCGGATCAACGCGGCCTCTGGCGTCTCGCCTGGATGGATTTTGCCGCCGGGAAACTCCCACAGTCCGGCCAACGGCTTGCCGGCGGGGCGCTCGGCCAGCAGAACGCGGCCGTCGGTGTCGACCAACGCGACGCAGACCACCGTGACCCCGGTGGCCTCAGCTCCGGTAGCTGCCATTGATGTCGATGTAGCGGTGCGTGAGGTCGCAGGTCCAGACGGTCCAGCGGCCCCGGCCGATGCCGAGGTCGACCGCTAGGCGGATGTCACGGCCGGCCATGTGCCGCGCCACCGGCGCTTCGTCATAGCCTGGAATCGGGCCGCCCTTAGCCGCGATCGGCACGCCGCCGACGGCAATCGACAACCGGTCGCGATCGGCCTTTTCACCGGCCTTGCCGACGGCCATGACGATGCGGCCCCAGTTGGCGTCGCCAGCGGCGATCGCCGTTTTGACCAGCGGCGAATTACCGATGGCGAGGCCGATCCGTCGTGCCGCGCCGGCCGACGCCGCGCCTGAGACGTCGATGGTGACGAATTTCTCCGCGCCTTCGCCGTCGCGCACGACCTGCTGTGCCAGATCGGCGAGCACCTCGTCGAGCGCGCGCCGGAATGCCTTAAGTGCCGGGTCGGCGGCACGGGCGACACGCCGGTTTCCTGCCTTGCCGGTCGCCACCAGCAGCAACGTGTCGCTGGTCGACGTGTCGCCGTCGACGGTAATCGAATTGAACGACCGGTCGTTGCCGGCGGCCAGCATCGATTGGAGCGCGGACGCGGCGATGTTCGCGTCGGTGAAGACATAAGCCAACATGGTGCCCATGTCGGGCGCGATCATGCCCGAGCCCTTGGCGATGCCGTTGATGGTGACGCGCGTTCCGTGAATGTCGACGCTGCGGGTCGCGCCTTTGGGAAACGTGTCGGTCGTCATGATCGCCTGCGCCGCTTCCACCCAGGCGTCGGCGTGTGCTGCTGCTGCCGTCGCCGGCAGCGCGGCAACAATTTTCTCGGCCGCGAGCGGCTCGCCGATGACGCCGGTCGAGGACACGAAGACCTCGCGCGGATCACAGCGAAAGATTTTCGACGCCGCCGCGACGGTCTGCGCGACGGCGTCGCGGCCCTGCTTGCCGGTGAAGACGTTGGCGTTGCCCGAATTGACGACGATCACTTGCGCCTTACCGTGCTTCAATGCCTTACGGCACCAGTCGATCGGCGCGCCCGGTGTCAGAGAGCGGGTGAATACGCCGGCGATCGCGCTGCCCGGCGCAACGACCGCGACCATGAGGTCGGTGCGCTCCTTATAGCGGATGCCGCAATGCGCGCTCGCCAGAGTGACGCCGGCAATCGGCGGCAGGTCAGGGAAATGCGTCGGCGCGAGCGGCGAGACCGCGGCCATGGTCGTTGCGCCGGTGCCTGTCGAGGCCGGCGCGTCCTACTTCCCGTTAAGCTGGTCCGGCGCGGTGCCAGGTGCCAGCGTCGGGGTGCCGGGCGCAGCGCCGCCGGAAGCGGCTCCGCCGGGCGGGGTCAGCTTCGGCGCTGCCGTACCGGCGGCTGGCAGCTTGCTGCCGTCGAGCGCGAAGATCTCGACCTTGGCCGACTGATCGAGCGTCTTGACGTGGTCGCTGACGATCTTTCGCGCCATTTCCTGCGCGAGGCGCGGCGCCTCTTGATCATAAGGCAGCGCCTTGGCGGGCCGGCGGTCCTCGACCTGGATGACGTGCCAGCCGAATTCGGTATGAACCGGCGTCTGGGTGAACTCGCCCTTCTTCAGCGCAAAAGCAGCGTTCGCGAATTCGGGCACCATTTCGTCCTTGGTGAACCAGCCGAGATCGCCGCCCGAGGTCTTACCCGACGGGTCGATGGTCTTCTCCTTCGCCAAGGTGGCGAAATCCGCGCCCTTCTTCAGTTGCGCGATGATGTCTTCGGCTTCTTTCTGGCTCGACACCAGGATGTGGCGCGCCTTGATCTCTTCCTGCTTGGGCGCGTCCTTGGCGTATTGCGCATAGGCCGCCTGAAGCTTCTCTTTGGTGATCTCTTTTTTCGCAATCGAGTTGAAGTACGCGTCCTGCAGGATTTGGTCACGACTGAGCATCAGCCGCTTCCGGATCACCGGGTCGGCGTCGACGTGCGCTTTCTCGGCGGCTTGCGCCACCACCACCATCCCGACCAGTTGATCAATGAGCTGCGGGTAGGCTTTTTCGAGGGTGACGTGTTGCCGCACGTCGGGCGAGAGGCCGTTGTAGGCGAGCTCGACATCGAGGCGGGTCAAAGTCTGGCCGTTGACGCGCGCGACAACGGGGTCGCCCGCCGGCTTGGTTTTTTGCGCCAGCGCCGGGGTGGCGGCCAAGGCAAGAATTAGGCAGGCGAAAATCGCATTCCGCGCCGTCATAGCAAGTGTTTCCTTTCGATTCCGACCGTCGCGGCAGGCGGGCCGCGCACGCGTCGCTGATAAAGCACATCGCTCGGTTCAGAACAAGCTCCGGCAACAGTTAATAGGCCGTTCCAACAAGGGTTTTCTGGCCTGGCCGAATTGACACTCGCGTTGTATGCCCCTATCTCTCATAGCGTCGCCTCGGCGATGCCCGACTTTTCCGCCATCCCATCGAGGTCTTGATGATCGGCGCCCTTGCCCGGCGATTCTTCGGTTCGGCGAATGACCGCTATATCAAAAGCCTGCAACCGCTGGTCGACGACATCAACGCCCTCGAACCTGAATTGGCCGGTCTTTCGGATGGCGATCTGCGCGCGCGCACTGATGTCTTCCGCAAGCGGCTGAACGACGGCGACGAACTCGACGACCTGCTGGTCGATGCCTTCGCCACGGTGCGCGAAGCAGCGAAACGGGTCCTCGGTCAGCGCCACTTCGACGTTCAGCTTATGGGCGGTGTCGTTCTGCATCGCGGCATGATCGCCGAGATGCGAACCGGCGAAGGCAAGACGCTGGTGGCGACGTTGCCGGTCTATCTCAATGCCCTGACCGGCAAGGGCGTGCATGTCGTCACCGTCAACGACTATCTCGCCAAGCGCGACAGCGAATGGATGGGCCAGGTCTACAAGTTTCTCGGCCTGTCCGTCGGCTGCATCGTTCATGAGCTCGACGATTTGCAGCGTCGCGCCGCTTACGAATCCGACGTCACCTACGGCACCAACAACGAGTTCGGTTTCGATTATCTGCGCGACAACATGAAATTCTCGCTGGTCCAGATGGTCCAGCGGCCTTTCAACTACGCGATCGTCGACGAAGTCGATTCGATCCTGATCGACGAAGCGCGCACGCCGTTGATCATCTCCGGCCCGACCGAGGATTCGTCGGAACTCTATCGCGCGGTCGACAAGCTCATTCCGAGGCTTGCACCTGAAGATTACGAGAAGGACGAGAAACAGCGCGCGGTCACGCTGACGGAATCGGGCGTGGAGAAGATCGAAGCGATGCTGCGCGATACCGGTCTGATGAAGAGCGGCACGCTCTACGACATCAACAACCTTGCGCTCGTTCATCACGCCAATCAGGCGCTGCGCGCGCACAAGTTGTTCGCACGCGACACCGATTACATCGTGCGCGACGGCAAGATCGTCATCATCGACGAATTTACCGGCCGCATGATGGAAGGCCGCCGTTATTCCGAAGGCTTGCACCAGGCGCTCGAAGCCAAGGAAGGCGTCGACGTACAGAATGAAAACCAGACGCTGGCGACCATCACCTTCCAGAATTATTTCCGCCTGTTTCCGAAGCTCGCCGGAATGACGGGCACGGCCATGACGGAGGCGACGGAGCTCAACGAGATCTACAAGCTCGACGTCATCGATGTGCCGACCAACAGGCCGACCGTCCGTATCGATGCCGACGACGAGGTTTACCGCACAGCGCGCGAAAAGCATGACGCGATCATGCAGCAGGTGCTGGAGTGCCGCGAACGTCAGCAGCCGGTTCTCGTCGGCACCGTCAGCATCGAAAAATCCGAGGCCTTGTCCGACCTTTTCAAGAAAAAGAAGATCCCGCACAGCGTGCTAAACGCGCGCTACCATGAACAGGAAGCGCAGATCATCGCCCAGGCGGGCCGGCCCGGTTCCGTTACGATCGCCACCAACATGGCCGGCCGCGGCACCGATATTCAGCTCGGCGGCAACGTCGACATGCGGCTGCGCAACGAACTCGCGGGCATCAATGATCCGTCGGTGCGCGATCGCCGCGCCGCCGAAATCCGCGCCGAGGTGCAAGCCGCGCACGAGGAAGCGGTGAAGGCCGGCGGCCTCTACGTCATCGGCAGTGAACGCCACGAAAGCCGCCGCATAGACAATCAGCTGCGCGGCCGCTCCGGTCGCCAGGGCGACCCCGGTGCGTCAAAATTCTTCGTGTCGCTCGACGACGATCTGATGCGCATCTTCGGGTCGGACCGGATGGACGGCATGCTGCAGAAGCTGGGCCTCAAGGAAGGCGAGGCGATCATTCATCCGTGGATCAACAAGGCCTTGGCGAAGGCGCAGGAAAAGGTCGAAGGCCGCAACTACGAAATCCGCAAGCACCTGCTGCGCTTCGACGACGTCATGAACGATCAGCGCAAGGTCGTCTATCAACAGCGCAAGGAAATCATGTCGGCGGCGGACATCAGCGCGATGATGGCCGACATGCGCGAAGAGGTAATAGAGAACCTCGTGGCCCGCTGCGTGCCCGAGAACGCGTTGCCCGATCAATGGGACACGCCCGCGTTGCACGAAGAAATCCGCCGCGTCTTCAATCTCGATCTCCCGATCGCCGACTGGGCGAAAGAAGAAGGCATCGCCGACGTCGAACTGCGTGAGCGGATTGGCCGTGCGGTTGCCGAAAAGACCGCTCAGAAAGAAACGCTCTACGGCGCCGATATCATGCGCATGGCCGAGCGGAGCTTGTTGCTGCAGATCCTCGATCAGCAGTGGAAGGACCACCTGCTGGTGCTCGATCATTTGCGACAGGGGATCAATCTGCGCGCTTATGCGCAGCGCGACCCGCTCAATGAATATAAACGCGAGGCGTTCGAACTGTTCCAGAGCATGCTGGTTGCGCTGCGTGAACAGGTGGTCAGCGTTCTGGCGCACGTCGAATTGCGGGTCGAACGCGGCGACAGTGCGCCGCCGCCCGGATTGACGCCGGCACCGGCACGCGGCGTCGAGACGCGCGAGGATCCGGCGCAGGCCGTGCCCGCGCCGGCGCGTGCGGCTTCGACGCCGGCGCCGTGGGCGCGCACGCCGCGCAACGCGCCGTGTCCGTGCGGGTCGGGCAAGAAGTACAAGCACTGCCACGGCCGGGTTTGATGCCGGTCCCATTGCGGCAGGGCTGGGAACGAACCGCATTAAACCGAATTAATCGAAGCGAAGGGTCGGCGTAATCCGTCGGCAGCCATGGTGGTGCGGAATTCGGGCCCGGGCCGGCGTCAGACGCCGTTCCGTTGGCGGCGGCACCCTTCTTTGAGACGAGGCTGATCCATGAAGTTTTCGACGATACCCACTGGCGGGTTGCGCCGGTTCGCCGTTGGAGCGGTTTTCACGGTCGCGCTGGCGGCGGCGCCGATGGCGGCATTCGCGCAGGCGCCGACGGGTGGATCCGGATCGGCGATCGTGCCAATGCCGAGCTTCGCGCCAATGGTGAAGAAGGTGCTGCCGGCGGTGGTCAATATTTCGGTCACTGAAAAATCCGACGCGGCGACCTCGAGTGATGACGACCAAGAAGATCAGCAACTCGGTCAGAACGACAATCCGTTCCAAGGATTTCCGCCGTCGCCATTCGACGAATTCCTGCGCCGGTTCTTCCAGCAGCAGCAGCGCCAATTTCATGGATCGCCGATGCCCCAAGGACAGCGCGTCGCGCTCGGTTCGGGCTTCATCATCGATCCGACTGGTTACGTCGTGACCAACAACCACGTCGTCCAAGACGCAAGCAAGGTGGTGGTCATTCTTCAGGACAACAGCCGGCATCCGGCTAAAGTGATCGGCCGCGATCCCAAGACCGATCTCGCGCTGCTCAAAATCGAGAGCAAGGAGCCGTTGCCCTACGTCACTTGGGGCGACAGCGACGCGACGCAGGTCGGCGACTGGGTGCTCGCGGTCGGCAATCCGTTCGGTCTCGGCGGCACGGTCAGCCCGGGCGTCCTGTCGGCGCGCGGCCGCGACATCCATGCTGGTCCGTATGACGATTTCCTCCAGATCGATGCCTCGATCAATCGCGGCAATTCGGGCGGTCCCGACTTCAACCTCCAAGGTCAGGTGATCGGCATCAACACCGCGATCTATTCGCCCAACGGCGGCTCGGTCGGCATCGGGTTCGCGATTCCGTCGAGCCTGGCGAAGCCGATCATCGAACAGCTGCGCACGCACGGCAAAGTCGAGCGCGGCTGGCTCGGCGTGCAGATCCAGAGCGTCACGCCCGATATCGCCAAGAGCCTTGGCCTGGCCAAGGCGGAAGGCGCGCTGGTTGCCGACGTGACCAAAGACAGCCCCGCCGCCAAAGCCGGCATGAAGCAGGGCGACGTGATCCTGAACTATGACGGTCACAATATCGGCCAGGTCCGCGATCTGCCGATCGCCGTCGCCGAGACCCCCGTCGGTCAGACGGCGGCGATCAAGATTTGGCGCAACGAAAAACCAACTTCCGTGCAGGTCAAGATCGGCGAGATGCCGGACAATGTCGGCCAGGTCGCCACGACCGAACAGCCGCACCAGGGCAAGTCCGGGGCCATGGGCCTCAAGCTGTCGAGCTTGACGCCGGAGTTGCGTCGCCAGGCACGTGTGCCGAAGGACGTGCACGGCGTCATCGTCACCGACGTCGCGGCCGGATCGCCGCTCGGCGCGGTCGGCGTGCAGCCGGGAGACGTCATCGTCTCGATCAACCGAAAGGCCGTGGCGACGCCGCACGACGCGATTCACGAACTCGAAGCGGCGCAAGAAGCTAAAGGACCAAGCAAGACCATACTGCTGCTGATCAACCGGCACGGCGTCAACGAATACGTCGCGCTCACGGTTCAGAACGGTGCGGAAAAGGGCTGATGCGGGTGGGGAAACGGGCGTGCATATACTGGTTATCGAGGACGATCGCGAGGCGGCGGCCTATCTCGTCAAGGGCCTGACCGAAAGCGGCCACCGGGTTGATCTGGCATCGGAAGGGCGCCAGGGGCTCGACCGCGCCCGGAGCGGCAACTTCGACGCCATGATCATCGACCGTATGCTGCCTGGTCTCGACGGGTTGTCGATCATCGCGGCGTTGCGTGCGGCTAACGATTTGACGCCTGTTCTGGTGCTGAGCGCACTGGGTGATGTCGAGGACCGGGTGCAGGGACTCAACTCCGGCTGCGACGATTATCTGCCGAAGCCGTTCGCATTCTCGGAGCTGCTGGCGCGGCTCGAAGCGCTCACGCGCCGCGGCGGCGCCGAGACCAAACTCAAGGTCGCGGATCTCGAAATGGATCTGATCGCGCGCGAGGTTTCGCGCGCCGGCCACGCGATCGAGCTGTTGCCGCGCGAATTCCGGCTGCTCGAATATCTCATGCGCAATGCGGATCACATCGTCACACGCACGATGCTGCTGGAAAAAGTCTGGGACCATCATTTCGATCCGCAGACCAACGTCATCGACGTTCACATCAGCCGGCTGCGGCAGAAAATCGACCGCGGCTTCGATCAGCCGTTGCTGCACACCGTCCGCGGCATCGGTTACGTCCTGCGCCCGCCGCGCAACTAGATTCCGCGGGTTCCCATCTGCAGAAATTTGGTGCGCCGCGCCGCGCGCAGGCTCGGCCCGTCGAGCTTCAACAGCGGCAACAGCGCTTTCTCGACCGCGTCGCCGGCGGCCGCAATTGCCGCTTCGTGGGCGCGATGGGCGCCGCCCAGCGGCTCGGGAATGACCGCATCGATGACGCCGAGCCGCAATAAATCCTGCGCCGTCAGCCGCAGGGCTTCGGCTGCGTCCTGCGCGTTTTCGGCGCTCCGCCACAGGATCGAGGCGCAACCCTCGGGCGAGATGACCGAATAGACCGAATGCTCCAGCATGAGCACCGCGTTGCCGGCCGCGAGGGCGATTGCGCCACCGGAGCCGCCTTCGCCGATGACGGTCGCGACCAGCGGCACTTCGAGTTCCAGGCAGGCCTCGATCGCGCGTGCGATCGCCTCGGCCTGGCCGCGCGCTTCGGCATCGATGCCGGGATAGGCGCCGGCGGTATCGACGAACGTCAGCACCGGCAGCTTGAATCGGTTCGCAAGTTCCATCAACCGGCGCGCTTTACGATAGCCCTCGGGCCGCGCCATGCCGAAATTGTGCCGGACCCGCGCTTCGGTATCGGCGCCCTTTTCGTGGGCGATGACGACGACCGAGCGGCCGCGAAACCGGCCGAGCCCGCCGACGATGGCGCGGTCCTCGGCGAACGTCCGATCGCCGGCGAGCGGCGTGAAATCGGTGATCAGCCGCTTCAGGTAATCGTTGCCATGCGGCCGGTCGGGATGACGCGCGATCTGGACCTTCTGCCACGGCGTCAGCTTGGCATAGGTCTGGCGCAGAAATTTCTCGACCTTGGTCTCCAGCCGCGCGACTTCTTCGGCGATGTTGAGATCGCCGCCATTTGAGATATGACGCAGCTCTTCGATCTTGCCTTCGAGGTCGGCCAGCGGCTGCTCGAAATCCAGAAAATGACGCATAACGGCTTGACCTAGCACGCGGCGCGCTGGGATGCCACCCCGCGGAGCGCGCTATTTCTTGCGCGCCAAGGGATGCGCTTCGTTGACCAAACGCCGCAGACGCTCGCTTTGCACGTGCGTATAGATTTGCGTGGTGGCGATGTCGGCGTGACCCAGCATTTCCTGCACGCTGCGCAGGTCGGCGCCGCGATCGACCAGATGGCTGGCGAAGGCGTGCCGCAGCACGTGCGGCGAAACCTTGAGTCCGGTCTCGCGCGCGAGCCCGGCGATGAGCTGGCCGCAGCGCCGCCGCGTCAGATGCCCCTCGATGCCGCGCGATGGGAACAGCCACCGCGATTCCGCGTCGTCCTTGAGAAAGCGATTGCGCACCGCGAGATAGGCGTCGAGCGCGCGTCGCGCCGGTCGACCCAACGGCACCAGCCGCTCCTTGCCACCCTTGCCGCGCACCACCAGAAATCGTGGATCGCGGCGGGCGGCAGCGACGGTCAACGTGACCAGCTCCGATACGCGCAGGCCGCCGCCATAGAGCAGCTCGACGATGCACAATAGCCGTACGCCTTTGGCGCCGTCCTTCACGCGCGCGGCGGCGATCAACTTTTCAGCGTCGTCGGCGACCAATACTTTGGGCAGCGGCCGGCGCAGCCGTGGACCGTCGAGCGCAGCCGTCGGATCGTCGCGGCGGACCTTTTCCAGCACCAGGAAGCGATAAAACTGCCGCAGCGCCGACAGCCGGCGCGCCGAAGTTCCCGGTGCGCGACGCGCGCCGGCGAGTGTCGCCAAATAGCGACGGAGATCGTCGCTGGCGGCGGCGACCAGAGTCACGTCGCGCGGCCGCAGGAACGCCTCGACCTGCCGCAGATCGTTGCGGTAGGCCTCCAATGTCAGCTTGGCGGCGCCGCGTTCGGCGGCGAGCATTTCGAGGAACGTCTCGATGTGGCGATCCATGTCAGATGCCGGCGTTGAGCGCGGCCTCGAGCGCGAGCGCATGGGCGTCGTTGTCGAGACCGACCGCACGCAAGCCGCCGATGGCGTGACCGAGCAACAGGGATTCCGATGTCAGGTGACCGTCGCTTTCGGCGATCAGAATCGACGCGAGCACGGTCGATCCCAGTTGCGCATTCGCCGCCGCCCGCTGCTGTTCGTCCCACAACGCCGCGTTCGGCAGCGCACCGGGGGTTGCCGGTGCGGTCAGCGCCTCGGGCGTCAGCTCGGCGAGTGTCGCCGGATCCTCGCCGAGCGCCGTCAGCAGAACGTAGATCAATCCGGCACGTGGACCGGCCGCGGCATCGCCGGCGGCCACGGCTGCATCGTGCGCCACGCTCGCATCGACGTGCGGCACGCCCGGCGCCGCGATCAGGCTCAACAGCAACGTCGCCTTGTCGCCGGCGGCGCTGACCCAAGGCTTAGCGTCGGCGGTGTCGCCGGTCGCCAGCAGGATGCGTGCGGCGATGCCGGCGAATTTGGCATCGGCGCTGGCCACGGGTATGTCCGCCAGCGTCGGCGCCAGAACCGCGGCCTCCGGCACGAAGACGCCGCGCCGTTCCGCATCGGCAGCTAGGGCCTCAATCGCGTTCGCGCGTACCGCGACGTCGTTCCCGGATTTCGCCAGCGTGTAGAGCAGGGCGCGATCGCGCGCCGTGGCCGGCGGCCGCATCGACCGGCGCGCGCGTTCCAACTCCTCGGGCTTGAAATTAATCGCGCCGTAGAGCGCGGCGAGATCCGGCGGCGGCAACGCGCCGAGCGCCTCCGCCCGTTCCCCGGCGGCGAGGCGCTCGTCGGCCGGTACATTGCCGTTGCCGGCATAGCCGGCGAGCGCCACCGGATCGGCGACTGCAATCGCTTCCGCCGGCAGCGGCCGCTTGGCCGCCGCGAGCAAAGTGACGCGTAGCGGCGTCGGATCGCCGAGGCGTGCAACGCGCGCGGCGCCGTGTTCCGACAACAGCCGGATCAGGGCGTCGAACTCCGGATCCGGCGGCGCCTTCTGATCGGCGAGCAGACTTTGGCCGAGCGAGGCTTTGGCGAAGTCGCCGGCCAACGCCTGACAGGCGATCAGCGCGCGCGCCCACCACGCTTCGGTGTAGCGGCCGATGCGAGTCGTAACGTCGTTGCAGGCGCCGGTCGTATCGTTGGTGGCGAACCGCAACTCGACGCGGTCGCGGTCGATCGGGTCGGTGACGACGGTGTCGGGCAGGGATTCGATCAGTGCCGAACCGTCGTGCACGAAACCGAGCGCGTAGATCCGGTCGATGCGTTCCGCCAGCAGTTTGGAGCCGGCAGCGGCGTCCGCAATGCCGGCAGACGCAGGCGCGGCGGCGTCGCTCAACAATAGGCGGCGCGCCAGGCTGGTGAGCTCGGGCGAGGTCACCGGCTGAAGCTGCGGCAAGGTGGCCACGACAAAACCGCGATGGGCGCCATTCCACATGTCATGCGGGAAGCCGCCCTTCGCCGCACCGAGCAAGCCGATCCACGACGTGTCCACCGGCGCCAAGGGCGAAACCTGAATCTGATCGCCGCCCTCGAGGCTTTGCGGTGGCGCGACCGATGATGGGTTCGGCGGCGTCGGGTTTGGCGTCAGCTGAATCGGCTGCGCGGCCGCTGCCGCGATATTCAGCAGGGTTGCGGCGACGAACCAGACCGCGAAATGCGGCCGCAGCCGCCGCTCAATGCGGCAGTTGGGCATCGGGAATGGGGTGCTCGACGCGCGCCATCGGCGCCGGCACGTGCCACACGGCCAGAACTCCGCCGCCCACGACGATCAAGACGACCAGGACCGCGAACGCGATCAAAATGAATTTTCCCATGGACTCCGATTTCCTCGACGAGCCCGATCTGCGCGGGCCGAATGGCGGCGAATCCCGGCGGTATGCTAGGCTCCGGCGATGACCAAACACCGTCAGTTTATCGGCGCCGCATGAGCGTTTCAACGCCACACCGTGATCTGCGCCTCACCAAGACGGTCGCACTTGTCGGTTTGATGGGCGCGGGCAAAACCGCGGTCGGACGACGGCTGGCGCAGCGGCTTGGTGTCGAATTCGCGGACGCCGATGCCGAGATCGAGAAAGCGGCCAATGCCACGATCGCCGAGATCTTCGCCGAGAGCGGCGAGGCGTTTTTCCGCGACCGCGAGCGCGAAGTGATCAAGCGCCTTCTCGCCAATCCGCCGCACGTTCTGGCCACAGGCGGCGGCGCCTTCATGGATCCGTCGACACGGGCGCTGTTGCGGGAGCGCGCCGTCACGATTTGGCTGCGCGCCGACCTCGACCTGATGCTGGCACGGGTGATGCGTCGGAACAACCGACCGTTGCTGAACGATGGCGATCCGCGCGTCATTCTCGAGCGGCTGATGGCGCAACGCTATCCGGTCTATGGCGAAGCCGACATCGCGGTCGACAGCATCGATGGTCCGGCCGAGGTGACGCTGGAACGCGTATGGGCGGCTTTGGCGCCGCATCTCGGCGTGCATGCAGGCGTGGCACCATGAGCGAAGCCCAGCGGCTGCACGTCGATCTCGGCGCTCGCAGCTACGATATCGTCGTCGGTGCACGTTTGCTGGCACAGGCAGGCGCACTGATCGCCGGTGTCACGCGCCAGAAACGCGCCCTGATCGTGACCGACGCGAATGTCGCGCGGCTGCATCTCGACGCGTTGCGCCGCGGTCTCGACGCCGCCGGGATTGCGCATGCCGCCATCGTCCTGCCGCCTGGCGAAGAGACCAAGGATTTCGCCCATTTCCAGAAGCTATGCGAAGACGTCCTGGCCGCTGGCATCGAGCGCGCGACCCCGATCGTCGCCCTCGGCGGCGGCGTGGTCGGCGATCTCGCCGGTTTCGCCGCGGCGACGCTGCTGCGCGGTCTCGATTACGTCCAGGTACCGACGACACTGCTCGCGCAGGTCGACAGCTCTGTCGGCGGCAAGACCGCGATCGATACGCGCCAGGGGAAGAATTTGGTCGGTGCGTTTCACCAACCGGCCTTGGTCATCGCCGACATCGACACGCTCGGCACCTTGCCGCAACGCGAGTTGCTCGCGGGCTATGCCGAAGTCGTGAAGTACGGGCTGATCCGCGATCGCGGTTTCTACGATTGGCTCGAAGGCAAGGCCGGCGCGCTGCTCAAAGGCGATCCGAACCTGCGCCGCGAAGCGGTTTTGCGCAGCTGCGCCGCAAAGGCCGCGGTGGTCGCCGCCGACGAGCGCGAGACCGGCGAGCGTGCCTTGCTGAACTTTGGCCACACCTTCGGTCATGCCTTGGAGGCGGCGACGGGATTCGGCAAAGCGCTGCTGCACGGCGAGGCGGTTGCGCTCGGCATGGCGATGGCGTTCGACCTTTCAGCCCGGCTGAAGCTTTGTCCGCCGGACGCCGCCGATCGTGTACGCCGCCACTTCACGAGCGTCGGCCTGCGCACGGAAATCGAAAGCGTCGACGCCGATGCCCTGCTGGAGCTCATGCGCAAGGACAAGAAAGTCAAGGACGGCCGGATCAGCCTCATCCTGGTCCGCGATATCGGCCAGGCCTTCGTCAGCCGCGACGTAGCCGCCGATACTCTGCGCGCGTTCCTGCGCGACGCGGTCAAGACGCTGGCGCGGCCGGCGCGTGCTCTCTAAATAAGCCGCCTGTTCCGGAGGTCCGGTCATGCCGTTGTCGCCCGCATCGTCGCGTCAGCACATCCATACGCGCCAAGTGCATTGTTGCGGGTATCGCCGCGACGACGGCCTCTGGGACATTGAAGGCCATCTCACCGACACCAAAACCTACGCCTTCGACAACGATTATCGCGGCCGCATCGACGCCGGCGAGCCGGTGCACGACATGTGGGTGCGGATCACCGTCGACGACAATCTGATCGTGTGCCGCGTCGAAGCGGTGACCGACAAGAGCCCGTTCGCGGTCTGTCCGGCGGTCGCCCCGAATTTCGTCCGTCTCGAAGGCCTGAGCATCCGGCCGGGTTTCCTCGCGCAGGTGCGCGAGCGGCTGGGCGGTATTGAAGGCTGCACTCATTTGGTCGAGCTGATGGGGCCGATCGCAACCACCGCGTACCAGACGATCTATCCCTATCGTCGCCGTCTGACGCAGGCCCGCGGCGACGCACCGCCGCAGCCGCCGAAGGAGCGGCCGCGGCTCATCGGCACGTGTCATGCATTCCGCAGCGACGGCGAAATCGTCAAACGGCTATGGCCGGATTATTACACCGGTCCGCGCAACTGACCGTGTGCGTCAAAGGCGAATGCGCGAGCGCGCGCCGCCGTGTCCCGCGCGCAAATGGCCTTCGTCGGTGGCGGCCGCTTGGAAATATGTCAGCAGGAATACGCGGATCGCGGCGGTGAGCGTCGATTGATTGCGGCTGCGCGCAATCGCCGTCACCAAGTCGTTCAAGCCCTTGTTCTCGCGCTTGCAGACCATGTTGAGTGCATCCCACATCGCCGGTTCAAGGCGAATGCTGGTGCGGTGGCCTTCTACGGTGACGTTTCGATTGACCAGCGTTGAGCGTGTAGAACCGACACGCACTTTCTCGCCGCTTCCGGTCCGATCGTGACCGGCCAGCCTGTATTCAATAGGATCCATCACCAAATGTTAGCGCGATTTGCGTGCGGCGCAACCATTAAGAGCAGCCTCGTAGCGTAACACAACCCTAGATTGTAACCGGTAAACGGCCGATTTCTTAGCGGGGGGCGGGGTCTTCGTCGGGGGTCAGGGTTGTCAATTGAAGCGCATGCACGCCCATTTGGAGCTCGTCGGCAAGCAGCGCATAGACGCGCCGCTGGCGCGCAACCCGGCTCTCCCCGGCAAAGGTCGGTGAAACGATTTCCACGCGAAAATGGCTTTCGCCGCCGGGGCGCGCACCCGGATGTCCGACGTGCCGGCCGGAATCGTCCTCGACGACGAGCCGCGTTGGTTGGAGGCTCGCAAGTTTATTGCGGATTCGTTCGGTGACGGGTCCAGACACGCGATTAACCCTTTAATTCCTTGAAAACCGGCCCATTTTATCGGTATCGGCAATCTTTAAACTGGCACAGCCTTGTCAGGAATCGACCGTCTCTCCATACTGTCGGACATCATGCCACGTCCCGTAAGCGCGAGCCATGCCGACCCGGAGCGGGCGGCCGACCGGCGGCCGTGCGACCATCCCGGTTGCGCCGGTATGGGCGAATTTCGTGCACCCCGGTCGCGCTCGGCGCTGCACGAATACCTGTGGTTCTGCCTCGATCACGTGCGGACCTACAACTCGTCGTGGAACTATTATGCCGGCATGTCGCCGGATGACATCGAACGCGAAATCCGGCGCGATACGGTGTGGCAACGGCCCAGCTGGCCGCTGGGATCGCGCACGTTCCGCTACCAGGCGCGGTTCAAGGGCGACGGTCTGTTCGATCTCGACGACGACGAGCCGACGGCCAACCGCAACGGCGCCGCGTCGCATCGCCATCCGGCTTCGCCCGAGGCGCGCGCGCTGGCGGTTTTCGATTTGAGCGAGCCGGTTTCGCTGGCCGATCTCAAGGCGCGCTACAAGGAACTGGTGAAGCTGAATCACCCGGACGCGCACGGTGGCGACAAGGACGCCGAAGAGCGCCTCAAGGTCATCAATCAGGCCTATTCGACGCTCAAGGCCTGCTACACTTCTCAACTATAAACGGCGACAGAAAGCGATTATGACAGTCGAAACCACGCATTCCAGCGAGACGCCCGACCGGCCCGACATCACGGTTTCGGTGCGCCAGACGTTCGGCATCGATTCGGATTTACAGGTGCCGGCCTTCTCGCGGCCGAGCGACCATGTGCCGGATCTCGACGAAGCGTACCGCTTCGACCGCGACACGACGCTCGCGATCCTGGCGGGCTTCGCCTACAACCGCCGCGTTCTCATTCAGGGTTATCACGGCACCGGCAAGTCGACGCACATCGAACAGGTTGCGGCGCGCCTCAATTGGCCGCTGATCCGCATCAACCTCGACAGCCACATCAGCCGGATCGACCTGGTCGGCAAGGACGCGATCGTCCTCAAGGATGGATTGCAGATCACCGAATACCGTGAGGGTTTGTTGCCCTGGGCGCTGCAGCATCCGACCGCGTTGTGCTTCGACGAATACGACGCCGGCCGTCCCGACGTCATGTTCGTCATCCAGCGTGTGCTGGAAGTCGAGGGCAAGCTGACGCTGCTCGACCAGAACCGCGTCATTCGCCCGCATCCGGCTTTCCGGCTGTTCGCGACGGCCAATACGGTCGGACTTGGCGACACCACCGGCCTCTATCACGGCACGCAACAGATCAACCAGGGCCAGATGGACCGCTGGAACATCGTCGCGACGCTGAACTACCTGCCGCACGATGCGGAGGTCGACATCGTTCTCGCCAAGGCACCCTCCTACGATAACGAGGAAGGCCGCCGCATCGTCCATGCCATGGTATCGCTGGCCGAGTTGACACGCGCCGGCTTCGTCAACGGCGACATCTCGACCGTGATGTCGCCGCGCACAGTGATCACGTGGGCCGAGAACAATCGCATCTTCAACGACATGGCCTTCGCCTTCCGCACCACCTTCCTGAACAAGTGCGACGAGGTCGAGCGCGCCACGGTGGCCGAGTATTACCAGCGCTGCTTCGGCAACGAACTCAAGGAAAGCGGCGTCCGCGTCACCGTGAGCTGACGCGCCGGAGGCCACGGCCATGCCGGACAACGATTCACCCGTCGAGACCTTCAAGCGATCGACCGCGGCTGCATTGCGCGCCATCGCGCGTCGCGGCGACGTGACAATCACGTACGGCGCCGAACCCGCCGGGGCCGCCGGCGCGCGCATCCGGCTGCCGTTGCCGCCGCGCGACTTGGCGGAAAAAGACGCGGCGCCGGTGCGCGGCGCGGCGGACGCGCTCGGTCTGCGGCTGCGGTACCACGATCCGGCCGTGCATGCGCGGCGCGCGCCTGCCGGCGAGACCGCGCGCAGCATTTTCGAAGGCATCGAACAGGCACGCGTCGAGGCGCTCGGTTCCCGCAACATGGTCGGCATCGCCGGCAACTTGGCGGCCATGCTCGACGAGCGTTATCGCCGCCAGGGCTACGAGCAGATGGCGGAACGCAATGACGTGACGCTGGCCGAGGCGATCCGGCTGCTGGTGCGCGAGCGGCTCGCCGGAGCGCCGCCGCCGCCGGCTGCGCGGCAGGTGGTCGAGCTGTGGCGACCCTATCTCGAAGGCAAAGTGGGCCGCGACCTGCTCGATCTCGAACGCCACATACGCGATCAGGCGACTTACGCGCGCACGGCCCGGCAGCTGATTCAGGACCTCGATCTCGATCTGGGCGAAGCCGAGGACGATGGCGCCGAGGACAGCGCGGACGACGACAGCGATAAGGCCGACGACAGCGACAGCGAAAGCAATAAGGGCGAGGCCGCGAGCGCGGACGCGCAAGGCGCGCTCGAAGGCGGCGCGCCGGACGACGAGAAGCAGGACGGCGAGGCTGCCGGCGCCGAAGAGATCCAGGGTGAATTGATGCCCGGTGCGGGGGACGATGATCCGGGTCGCCCCGGCCGGCCGGGGCAGATGCCGCGCCAACGCGGCGCCAACGACGACCCGCTCGCCTATCGCGCCTTTACCACGCAATGCGACGAAATCGTCGACGCGGCGGGTCTGTGCGATCCGGACGAGCTGACGCGCCTGCGCGGTCTGCTTGACCAGCAGCTGGCGCACCTCCAAAGCGTCATTGCGCGTCTCGCCAACCGCCTGCAGCGCCGGTTGCTCGCCAAGCAAGCGCGCTCATGGGAATTCGATCTCGAGGAAGGCATTCTCGATTCCGCGCGGCTCGACCGTGTCGTTACTAATCCGGTCTATCCGCTGTCCTACAAGCGCGAAAAGGAGATGGAATTCCGGGACACGGTGGTGACGCTGCTCATCGACAATTCCGGTTCGATGCGCGGCCGGCCGATCACGGTCGCGGCGATGAGCGCCGACATCCTGGCGCGCACGTTGGAACGCTGCGGCGTCAAGGTCGAGATTTTGGGCTTCACCACGCGCGCGTGGAAAGGCGGCCAGTCGCGCGAGCGCTGGATCGCCGCCGGCAAGCCGCCCAATCCGGGCCGGCTCAACGATTTGCGACACATCGTCTACAAGGCGGCGGACGAGCCGTGGCGCCGCGCGCGCAAGAGCCTCGGCCTGATGCTGCGCGAAGGCATTCTCAAGGAAAATATCGACGGCGAAGCGCTGATCTGGGCGCACGATCGGCTGCTCGCGCGGCCGGAACAGCGCCGGATCTTGATGGTGATTTCGGACGGCGCGCCGGTCGACGATTCGACGCTGTCGGTCAATCCCGGCAATTATCTCGAGCGCCATCTGCGCGAGGTCATCGGCCAGATCGAGCGCGGCTCTCCCGTCGAGCTGACGGCAATCGGCATCGGCCACGACGTCACGCGCTATTACCGACGCGCCGTCACGATCGTCGACGCCGAACAGCTCGGCGGCACGATGCTCGAGCGCTTGGCTGAACTCTTCGACGAAGACGGGCCGGTGGCAACAGCGCCGCTGCGCCGTCGTCCGGCCTTGCGCGCCCGCGCCTAACTTCTGTTTTCGTTATTGAACCGGCGGATCGCCGGTGGGTTCGCCGCGCGAGCGGGCATGCCGTCCGAGCACCGCGCTGAAATTGCGCCAGCCATAGGCGATCGCCTCGACCGGCTGACCGGCGATGGGAATCGGCCGGTGCATGACTTGCTTGCCACCGAGCCGCTCGTAGAAGAAGCGCGCCGGATTGCCGCGCACGACCCAGACCAGCGCCGAACGATGGCCCGACGCCTCAAGCCGTTGGAACAGCGCGCCCATCAGCGCGCGGCCCACACCCGTTCCTTGCAGGTCGGGCAGCACGTAGAGCGTATAGATTTCACCCGTGTAATCGACCGTGCCGTCGCGCTGCGCGCCGCAATTGCCGAAGCCGACGACGCCGACATGCGGATGTTGGGCCACCCAGACGTCTTCGGGCCGATGGCGTAGGAAACTGGCCCACGAGGCGGTCTGGCGCCGCTCGGACATGTTGAGCAGCACCCGATCGGGCAACATGCCGGGATACGTCGCCCGCCAAGTGTCGATCTCGATCTTGGCGATCGCCTGCGCGTCTTCGAGGTGCGCCTGACGAACGACGCTCATCCTCCTGCCCCTCCCAAGGCACGCGCATCATAGACCGGCCGGCGCGCCGCTTTCGAGAGGTTTTGCAAACAACCCAACGATATTTGAACGCGTCAGGCGCGGGTCTCGAGCACGATCTTGCCGGTCGCCCGGCGCTCACGCAGCAGGCGGTAGGCCTCGGGCACGGCCGCCAGCTTCAACCGATGCGAGATGGCGGGCCGCAGGCGGCCTTCCGCATGCCAGCCCGCCAGGCGCGCAAAGCCCTGTGTCAACAAATCGGGACGACGCGTCCGGTATGAGCCCCATTGAAAGCCCACGATGTCGACGTTCTTTACAAGGACGTGGTTCGCCGGAATCTGCGGCACGCTGCCGGAGGCGAATCCGATCACCAGGATGCGACCGCTCCAGGCGACGGCGCGCAGCGCCTGGGCGAAGGCGTCGCCGCCCACCGGATCGAACACCACGTCGGCGCCGCGTCCGTCGGTGAAGGCGCGCACGCGTTCGCGCAAATCCTCGCGGCGGTAGTCGATCGTGTGCGCCGCACCGTGCGCCTGCGCCACCGCGCACTTCTCGGCGTCGCCGGCCGCGCCAATGACACGGGCGCCCATCGCGGCGGCGACCTCGACCGCGGCCAGGCCGACGCCGCCGGCGGCGCCGAGCACCAGCACGGTCTCGCCGGGGCCGAGATGTGCGCGCCAGGCGAAAGCGCCATAAGCCGTGCCATAGGCGATCGGAAAGGCGGCGGCGGTGACGAAATCCATCGACGACGGAATCGGAAAGACGGCGTTCGCGGCGGCGACCGCGACTTCAGCGTAGCCGCCCCACGGCAGCGCCGCCATGACGCGGTCTCCTGGCTTCACATTCGTCACGCCGTCGCCGGTCGCGCGCACCACGCCGGCGGCCTCAAAGCCGGGCGTGAACGGCACCGGCGGCTTTTCCTGATACGTGCCCAACACCATCAGCATCTCGCCGAAATTGATTCCGGCCGCATGCACGTCGATGAGCACTTGGCCGGCGCGGAGTGGCGGCTCCGCCACGTCGGCAACCGCGAGCTTGTCGATGGCGCCGTATTCACGGCAGAGGATTGCACGCATTTAATAATTCTCCGGCGCGGAACTTGTCGCGCCGCGCGATTCGACGCAAGAGCGATTGCTTGTCCGCCGCGTGGCCCTTCGCTATGGTTGATCGATGCAACGATGGATTGCCGTTCTCGTGGTGCCGCTCGTCCTCGTCGCGACGAGCGCCTTCGCGCAAGGCATCAAGACGCTCGAGACCGGAAAAACCTGGAGCGCCTACACGGTGCCCGAGAAGGGCGGGCTGACCTGCTACCTGGTCGGCAAACCCGCGTCGTCCGAGCCGGCTTCGCTGCCGCGTTCGCAGGTCGATGCCATGGTGTCGCACCGCGTCAGCGAAAAGGCCTACAACGTCGTGACCTTCAATCTCGGCTATGCCGCGAAGAAGGACGCCAAGGCCGAACTCGTCATCGACGGCCGCAAATACGCGTTGTTCATCGATAACGACGCCGCCTGGACCGCGAGCGCGGCGACCGACAAGGCGGTGACCGAGGCGCTGGCGCACGGCAAGTCGGCGGTCCTCAAGGCCACGTCGGCGCGCGGCACGGCGACCACCGATACCTACGAATTGGCCGGTTTCGGCCAGGCGCTGAAGGCGATCGATACGGCCTGCAAGGTCAAGCGGTAACGCTGGCGCC
>JAGWIH010000189.1 GCA_028866355.1 Alphaproteobacteria bacterium | reverse complement strand
GTTGGCGAGCGCCACGCCGCTGCCGAGGACGTCGCTGGCGACGGTTGCGGCCCAGCCGAGCACGGCCGAGGACCAACCGCCGACCATATTGCGCAACTTGTCAACATCGGCGGGCGACAGCCGTTCCTGCGCCACCTGGAGCAGCTGCTGGATGACGTGGCGGCCTTGATCCATCGCCGTCGGCGCGACGCGCGCCAATTCGCTCACCTGTACTTCGACGAGCGGCGCCACCATGAGAATGATCAGCGCGATCGCCAGCAAGAAGACGGCGAGCATCGCGAGCGCGGCGAGCGCGCGCGACAAACCCCAACGTTGGAGCCGGTCGACCGTTGGCGCCAGGAAATAGGCGATGCCGACGCCAGCGACGAACGGCAGCAGCACCGACCCGAGGCTGTGGATCGCATAAAGCAAGACAAGAAGGATAACGGCCCAGAATAACGCGACGGCGCGCGGCGATGGTTTCATGTCACGCCTCCTCCGCGCCGGGGAAACCGCGCATCCAGCGCACGAGATAGACACCGCCCGACAGGACGGTGGTCGCCGCCACTGCATCGATC
The DNA here is from genome assembly GCA_028866355.1 of Alphaproteobacteria bacterium. Lineage (GTDB taxonomy): Bacteria > Pseudomonadota > Alphaproteobacteria > ATCC43930 > CGMCC-115725 > REEB95. The sequence continues at coordinate 4,319 of JAGWIH010000189.1, read as the reverse complement.
AGGATCGTGGCGAGATGGTGATCGGCAACGCCGAGCCCGAGATGCGCGAGTACCCACGCGATCAGCACGATCTGCAGCACCGTGTTGAGCTTGCTGATCAGCAACGGCCGCGAACTGAACGGTTCGGCCGCAAATTGCGTCAAGATGAAGCCGCCGATGATGAGCAGATCGCGGAAGACGACCAGGATCACCAGCCAATTCGGCAGATACCCGGCGAGGCCGAGCGTGACCACCATGCTGACGATCAGCACCTTGTCGGCGATCGGGTCGAGCAGTGCGCCGAGATCGGAGCGGCTGTTGAAACGCTTGGCGACGAACCCGTCGACCGCGTCCGACAACCCGGCCGCCAGGAACAACCAGAATGCGTCGGCCAAGGAGCCGTTGAGAATGAACCAAATGCCGACCGGCGCCGACAACAGGCGCGCGAGCGATATGTAGTTTGGCAGGTTCATCGCGTCGTGGCGCTTCAGTGCGGAGTGCCGGCGCCGTGCGGCGCGAGAACGTAATTGGATGCGTCGCCGTTGAGATCGAGATTGTTCTGCGCCAGCGCCAGGCGCAACTGCGTCAAATCGCCGACGTAATGGATCGTGATCTCGGCGTGCTGCCGGTCGATCGCCATCAGGTCGGTTTTCTGCACCGCCGGAATGGCGCGAAGCCGCTGGCTCACCGCAACCCAGTCCTGCAACCCCGCGATCGGCACCGACGCGGTCAGCGTCGCGACTTGCGAGACATCGAGTATGTTCGCCGCCTTCCACGCATCTTCGACCTGCGCGACCGTGCCGGCGACGGCGCGCGCCATCAGCGCACTTTCGTCTTCGCCGGCGCCGAGCTTGTACGTCTGGTTCCAGGTTTGCGGCGGCGCGGTAGAACCCGGCGAGTATCGCGCCGTGGCAACTGCAACGGATTCATTCGCGGTGCCGCCGTTCACGACGGTCGCATGCGCGATTAGGACATCGGCGCCGTCATAACGTTGCGAAATCGCCGCCAACGCGCCGTTATCGGCGGCGACCGCGGTCTTGGCGTCGATCGCCGCGATGTCCTCGGCGCCGCCGAACGGCATCACCAGCGGCACCAGGCCCGCCGGTGCGTTGCGTTCGTTCCAGGCTGCCCGCCACGGATTCGGATCTTCCCACAAGGACGTCGAGCCACCGCTGTCGAGCACCGGCAACACGACGAGCGGCTTCGACAGCGTCTCGGCAAACGGCACGCCGGCGCCGCGCAAGAGCTGGCGCACAGCGTCGGGCCGGAAATGGAACGTGTAATTGGCCAGATAACGGACGGTCGAATGACGTTCGTTGGCGACCTCGAAACCCTGAATCAGATCGTTGAGCGTCGCGTCGTTGGCCGGCGGCAGGCGGCTTGCATCCGACGCCCGGGTCAACCGGCTCAGCAGGATGGCATAGGCCTGGTGCTCGCCTTGCAGCCGCGCCGTCTCGCGCGCGGCGTCGGCCGATGCGGCGGTCGCGTCGACCGGCACGTTGGCGACCGTGTAGACGTCGGCTTGCGTCGATGCAGTTTGGGCATTGGCTGGCGCGACCGCGAGCGCGAGGCAAATCGCCGCCAATGCCGCCTGCAAGTGCCGCTTCGCCGTTCGCGCCGCCACCGTCATACCTTCGCCTGAGGCGTCGGTCATAACCTAGAACCGGTCGCCACGCCAGTGAACGTAGGAGCGTGGCGGCGACCCTAGCGTGGCTGGTACAGTCGCCGCCGCGCGCACGCAGGGTACCGGGGAGGCAAACGTGGCAGCAGGCGCATCGCAAGACGCCGCACCGGCTATTCGGCTGGATCACGTCAGCAAATGGTTCTTCAAAGCGGGCGCACGCATTGCCGCGATCGATGACGTCAACGTCGACGTTCCCGCCGGCGCCTTCGTCACGTTGATCGGCCCGTCGGGCTGCGGCAAGTCGACGTTGTTTAACTGCATCGCCGGATTCATCGCACCAGAACGCGGCGCGGTGATCTATCGCGGCAAGCCCGTCGCCGGACCGAATGTCGGCATCGGCTACATGACGCAAAAGGACACGCTGCTGCCGTGGCGTTCGGTCCTGGCGAACGTCATGTTGCCGCTCAACCTGCAGCGGCTGTCGAAGGCCGAAGCCCGCGAACGCGCGACCGCCGCAATCGCGCGCGTCGGTCTCAACGGCTTTGCCGGCCACATGCCCGCCGAGCTTTCCGGCGGCATGCAGAAGCGCACCGCCCTGGCGCGAATGCTGGCCTTCAATCCCGACACGCTGCTAATGGACGAGCCCTTCGGCAACGTCGATGTGCAGCTCAAGCTGCAATTGCAGCGCGAGCTGCTGACGCTGTGGGAAGGCGAACGCAAGACGGTGGTGTTTGTCACGCACGATCTCGAAGAGGCGATTGCGCTCAGTGACCGCGTCATCGTGCTGTCGCGTCGGCCCGGCCGGGTCAAGGCCGACATAACGGTGGATCTGCCGCGACCGCGCGATCCAGTTCAGATCCGCTTCGAGCGAGCTTTCCAGGATATTCACAAGCAACTCTGGTCGCTGTGCGACATCGCGACCGATACGGAGGACGAACATGGCTAGAAGCGAAACCATGGAAGACATTGCCGATCCGGCCATTGCCGCGGCACGACGCGAGCGGCTGATTGTGTTCTGGGGACGCATCGGCGTGACGCTCGGCCTGGTGATCGCCTGGCAAGCATCCGGCACGCACATCGATCAGCTGATTTTCAGCACGCCGCTCGAGATCGCCCGTCGGCTTGGCGAGTGGATGTCCGACGGAACGTTGTGGCTGAACCTGCTGGTCACTGCGGAAGAGATCGTACTCGGCTACACTCTGGGCGTGGCCGCGGGCGTTGGTCTGGGATTACTGCTCGGCAGCTTTCCGCTGATCGCGCGCATCTTCGATCCGATTCTGATGGCGGTGTATGGCGTGCCAAAAATCGCCTTCGGCCCTCTCTTCATTGTCTGGTTCGGGATCAATCTGACACCGAAGGTGGTGATCACCGCCTTGATGGTATTCTTCTTCGTTTTCCTGTCGACCTATGAAGGCGCGCGCAACGTCAACCGCGACCTCATCCGCGTGGTCAAGCTGATGGGCGCCAACCGCTGGCAAGAACGCACGCTCGTGGTCATTCCGGGCGCCCTGCCGGCGATCATGCTGGGCCTCAAACTGGCGATCCCCGAGGCCCTGGTTGGCGCCATTGTCGGCGAGCTGATCGTCTCGAGCCGCGGCGTCGGCTACCTCGTCCAATTTTCGGCATCGCAGCTCGACAGCGCCGGCGTCTTCGCCGGCCTGTTCGTCCTCATGGTGCTTGCATTGTTGTTCAACTCGGCGGTCAATTACGCCACAGGTCGAACGGGGAGGACACACGCATGAGGATCGCAACCGTCGCCGCGGCGGCTATCGCCGTCGTGCTGGTAGGCAGCGCGCCGGCGCGCGCGGCGGATAAGGTCGTCATCGCCCAGACGAGCATTTCGTTGGGGCTGTCGATCGTCGAGGTCGCGATCGACGAAGGCTTCTTTGCCAAGCATGGCATCGATCCCGACGTCGAGATCGTCAGCCATGGCGATCCGGACACGCTCGCGGCGCTCCATTCGGGTGGCGCCGCGTTCGGCGCCATGACGCTGGTTCCCGCGGTGCAGGCGATGGCGCGCGGCGAGAAGATCCGCATCGTCGCACCGTTCGTGCGCAATTTCGTCATTCAGTTCGTGATTAATCCAGACTCCGCCAAGAAGATCGGCCTCACCGACACGATGCCGCTCAAGGAGCGCTTCGCCCGCGCCCGCGGCCTGACCATTGGCACGCTCGATGTCGGTGGCGGCCTCGACATCATGTTCCGCGTCCTGGCGAAGCAATACGGCTTCAATCCGCTAACCGACTATACCGAGACGACGATCAATTCCTATCCGACGCTGCTGGCGGCGGCGCAACGCAAGGAAATCGACATTGCCTTGACCGCAATTCCGTACGGTCGACTTGGCGTCGAAAACAACGGCCTGAAGATGTTCGCCGATTTCTGGGGCGGCGCGATTCCAGAATATGTCGGCGCCGTGCATCAGGGGCTGGTGACCGAGGCCGATTACGCGGCCAAGAATCCCGACATCGTCAAGCGGGCTCACGCCGCGATCGACGACGCGCTTGTCCTGCTGCACAAGCAGCCTGACAAGGCGATCGCCGATTTGCACAAGCGTTATCCCAAGCTGCCCGAAAGCGTGATCCGCTCGTTCATCGTCGACAACGCTGGCAGCTTCGCGTCGCGCGCCATCGTCGACCGTCGCGGCTTCGATATCATCCGCAATTTCGTCGGCGACAACATGCTGCCGCAGGCGAAATCGCTGAAATACAGCGAC
>JAGWIH010000188.1 GCA_028866355.1 Alphaproteobacteria bacterium | reverse complement strand
GCCCGCATCGCGCCTGAAACCATCGTCTTCCAGCGCCAGATCGAAGAGCACCAGATCGAGAAGATCGAGGAGATCAAACGGCACAGCCGCGCCTTCCGCGTGTTCGAACTCGACGATCTGCTGACTAACCTGCCGCTGAAGAGCGTGCATCGCCCGAACATTCCCCGCGACGTCGGTCAGCGCCTGCGGCGCGCGCTTGCGTCGTGCGACCGCCTGGTCGTCAGCACCGAGCCGTTGGCAAAGGCTTATGGCGCGATGTGCGATCAGGCCGTGGTCGTGCCGAACCGGCTCGAACGCAGCCGCTGGCAGGGTTTGCGCGAACAGCCGCGCGGCGAAGGCCGGACCCGTGTCGGCTGGGCAGGGGCACTCGGCCATCTCGGCGATCTGGAGATGATGGCGAGCGTAGTCGAGGAAACCGCCAAGGAGGTCGATTGGGTTTTCTTCGGCATGTGTCCCGACGCGTTACGGCCATTCGTGAAGGAATTTCACGACTGGGTGCCGATCCCGGAATATCCGGCGAAACTGGCGTCGCTCGGCCTCGATCTCGGCGTCGCGCCCCTCGAATTCAACCCATTCAATGAGGCGAAGAGCAATCTGCGCCTGCTCGAGTACGGTGTCCTCGGCATTCCGGTGATCTGCACCGACATCGTGCCGTATCAAGGCGATTTGCCGGTCTGTCGTGTGAAGAACCGGCACCGCGATTGGGTCAAGGCGATCCGCGAGATGGCGTCCGATCGCGCGGCCTGCCAGCGTGAAGGCGAAACGTTGCGCCAGGCCGTGCTTGCCGATTGGATGCTCGATCAGCACCTCGACGAATGGTGCAAGGCCTGGCTGCGATGATGCGGGTCGCGTGCCAATCGATTCCCGACGTTCTTCTCCTGACGGGCGATCGCCTTCAGGACACGCGCGGCTGGTTTCGCGAAACCTACAGCGGGCGGACGTTCGCCGAAGCGGGCATCGACGTTGTGTTCGTGCAGGACAACGAATCCTGTTCGGCGCGCGCCGGAACGGTGCGCGGCCTGCATTATCAATCGTTGCCGTTCGCCCAGGCTAAGCTCATGCGCGTCTTGAAGGGTGCCATCCTCGACGTTGCCGTCGATTTGCGGCTCGGCTCGCCGACATTCGGACGGCACGTCGCCGTGCGCCTCGATGCCACCCATGACGAAGCGTTGTTCATCGCGGCTGGCTTTGCACACGGATTCTGCACACTCGTCGACGATACGATCGTCAGCTACAAGGCCTCGGCGCTCTATGCGCCGAAGTGCGAGCACGGCATCCGTTGGAATGATCCGGCGCTCGGTATTCCGTGGCCGGTTGCCGCCGACCGCGCGATCGTGTCGCCAAAGGACGCATCGTTGCCGTTGCTCGCTGCGGTCAGCCGCGCCGATCTCTTCGCGTGCCCAGCGACCGTTGGCTTCGCGCGCAACCTGTCGGGTTTGATGGCGTCATGAGCCGCACGGTCCTCGTTCTCGGCAAAGACAGCCAGGTTGCCCGCGCATTGCGGGACGCGGCGTGGCCGGCGGACATCAAGCCGTTCTACGTTGGCCGCGAGATCAACATCGAGAACCAGGAGCTCGTGATCGGGTTGGTGCGCAGCCTGCGGCCGTCGACGATCGTCAATACGGCTGCTTATACCGCGGTCGACAAGGCGGAAAGCGAGCCTGAAGCCGCGTTCGCGGCGAACTTTGGCGCCGTCATCAATATCGGCAAGGCCGCGGGCATCGTCGGTGCCGCGGTCATTCACCTGTCCACCGATTACGTCTTCGACGGCACCCGCGACGCACCCTATGTCGAAACCGACGCGGCCAATCCGCGAAGCATGTATGGCCGAAGCAAATGGGCCGGCGAATCGGGGCTCGCCGCGCTCGGCGTGCCGCAAATCATTTTGCGCACCTCGACCGTCTACAGCCAATTCGAGCGCAGCCTGCTGCAGCGAGTTCTGGTTCGGCAGCGGCTACGGCATGACCTTTCGGGCGTGACCGACCGCGTGATCTGTCCGACGTCGGCAAGCGATCTGGCGAACGCGATCGTCGCTATTGCCGAAGCGCTGCCGCGCGTCGGTGCTGCGGGCCACGGCGTCTTTCATTTCGCGGGCCAGCCACCGGCTTCGGTTTTCGAGTTCATCGCCGCCGTCGTCGAGCGGGCGGCGCAGCTGGGATTGGCGCCGGCGCAGTGGGTGCGGCCGACCGTGGCGGCCGATTGGCCGGCGCCGGCGCCGCGGCCGCGCAACGGTGCGCTCGATTGCACGAAGGTGGAACAGGTCTGGGGCATTCGGCCGCTGCCGTGGCGCGTCGCGCTCGATGCGTGCCTGCTACGCATGGCTAAACAGGCGACGGTGGCGGCATGACCTACGGCGCAACCAACGAAATGAAAGGCATCGTGCTGGCGGGCGGCAATGGCACGCGGCTCTACCCGATGACCGTCGCGATGAGCAAACAGCTCATTCCGGTCTACGACAAGCCGATGATCTATTATCCGATTTCGGTGCTGATGCTGGCCGGCATCCGCGAAATCCTCATCATCACCACGCCGCGCGACGCCGCGTCGTTCCGCGCACTTCTCGGCGACGGCAGTCAGTGGGGCATTTCACTCGACTACGCGGTGCAGCCGGCGCCCGAAGGTTTGCCGCAGGCGTTCTTGATCGCGGAGCCGTGGCTTGCCGGCGCGCGGGCGGCGCTGGTCCTCGGCGACAACATGTTCTATGGCCACGGCCTGACCGAGCTCCTGCGCCGGGCCGCGCTCTTGCCAGCCGGCGAAACGATTTTTTGCTACGAGGTCTCCGATCCCGAACGCTACGGCGTGGCGACCTTGGCGCCGAACGGGCACGTCACCGACGTGGTCGAGAAGCCGATGGATCCGCGCTCGCCGTGGGCGGTCACCGGCCTGTATTTCGTCGACGAACGCGCCTGCGACATCGTTCGGACGCTCAAAAAATCAAAACGCGGCGAATACGAAATCGTCGACTTGCATCGCGCCTACATGCGGATGGGCGCGCTCCGCGCCGAACGGCTGGGTCGTGGCTTTGCCTGGTTCGACATGGGGACGCCGGAAGCGCTGCTCGAAGCAGCGCAGTTCGTCCAGGCGATCGAGCGGCGGCAGGGCCAGAAAGTCGCGTGCCTTGAAGAGATCGCCTATCGCCTGAATTTGATCGACGCCCGGGCCGTGGCGCATCTGACCAAAGGCCTCAACGCGAGCTATGGGCGTTATCTCGCCAGGCTCATCGGCGGCGTGAATCAAATCCGCCATTCAGCATGAGCGCGTTTCCGCGCCGACGCGTTTCCGCGCCCGATGCACCGCGATTGCGAAAAACTTTCTCGAATTTTGATGCAACGCCGCGTCTTGCCGCGGCAAGTCGGCGCCGCCTGCAACAGGATTCGCGGCGTGCCGTCTATAGGGGTGTAGGCGGCAATTCGCGTGGCCCATCCGTTACGCGCGGGGAGCAGCCAAGAGTCAACCCCAACCCGGAGGCTCGCTCTCGCCAGAGGCGCGCCGAGGAGGAGAAGATGCTGTCAGGCGCGATCAACACCAACGTCGATGCATTGTATGCATTGAATTCGTTGAACACGACGACCAACAAGACCAATACGCTCGAACAGGAACTTTCGTCCGGTCTGGCCATCAACAGCCCGGCCGATAATCCTGCCGGTTACATCGCGGCGCAGGGCTTCACGACCCAGCTCGGCGGCGTGACCCAGGCGATCTCGAACGTCAACCAGGCGGTTTCTCTCGTGCAGACCGCCGACGGCGCAGTGCAACAGCAGATCAACATCCTGCAACAGCTCCGTACCATCGCCGACCAGGCGGCCAACGGCGGCCAGACCACCTCGCAGCTCGCTTCGTTGCAACAGGTCGTGTCGCAGTTGCAGACCCAGGTGACGACGATTTCGCAGCAGGCGCAGTTCAACAACCAGAGTCTGCTCGACGGCACCTTCCAGGGCGTGCAGTTCCAGGTCGGTCCGAACGACGGGCAGACGATCCAGATCTCGATCGGCAACACCGCCGCCAACCAGCTCGGCGTCTATCAGACGTCGCCGAACACGGGGGCCGGCATCTTCAAGGTCAACGGCGTTGCCACCGGCGGCGTCAGCGACAACACCGGTGCGTCGTACATCATCACGTCGGGCGCGGCGGGCGGCTTCACCGCCGGCTCGATCGGCGTGTCGGGTTCGGCCGGCGGCGCCAGCGTCGCGGTGACCAAGCCCGAGGCGGCGAGCGACATCGCGACCTCGGTCAACAGCGTCCAAGCCAAGACCAACGTCAGCGCCGTGGCCGATACCAGCGTCGCCTTCACGGTGACCTCGGGATCGTTCTCGTTCACGCTCGGCGACGTCAACGCCAGTGCGTCCAACACGGTCAACATCTCGGCGACCGTGACCGGCACCGTGAACGCCAGCAGCCTCGCGGGCCTGGTGAGCGCGATCAACCAGCAGAGCGGCACGACCGGCATCACCGCGACCGTCAATAGCAGCAACCAGCTGGTGCTGACGCAGTCGTCGGGCGACAACATCACCGTCACCGGTTACGCGGGGACGGGTACCCTGAAGGCCGGTGGCACCACGTCGGTCACCCTGGGCGGCGCCGTGACTTCGGCGACCGTGCAGGGCGTGGTGACGATGCAGTCGGCGCAAAGCTTCGCCTTGAGCGCGGCGGCGTCCGACATCGGCCTGCAGGCCAGCTCGAGCTTGTCGAAACTGTCGGCGGCGAACGTGGGCACGACCGCCGGCGCTGATGCGGCCCTGAACGTGGTGGACTTCGCCATCCAGCAGTTGGAGAACGTCGGCGGTCAGCTCGGCGCCATCCAGCAGCGGTTGCAAGCGAGCGTGTCCAACCTGCAAACCACGCAGGTGAACATGACCTCGGCGCTGTCCACCATCCAGGACGCGAACATACCCGCGGTCACGACCCAGC
>JAGWIH010000187.1 GCA_028866355.1 Alphaproteobacteria bacterium | reverse complement strand
GCCATGTCGCGCGCCTGATAGATGACGCCGTCCTCTTGCTTGAACGACGCGTCGTGCTCTTCGTCGACGACGATCAGGCCGAGATCGCGGAACGGCAGGAACAAGGCCGAGCGCGCGCCGACGACAACGCGCGCCTGGCCGTCGGCGACGTGACGCCAGGTGGCGCGACGCTGCGCATGGCCGAGATCGGAATGCCAGAGCACCGGCGGTGCGCCGAAACGGTCGGCGAACCGTTTCAGCAGTTGCGCCGACAGCGCGATCTCGGGCAACAGCACCAAGGCTTGCCGACCGCGTTCAAGCGCCGCTGCAATCGCCGCGAAATAGACTTCCGTCTTGCCCGAGCCCGTGACGCCGTCGAGTACCGTGACGCCGAAGCCGCCGCGTTTGACCTTGCCGACCAAATCGGCGGCGGCGATGTCCTGTGCCGACGACAACGGCGGGCCGGGCAATCGCCAGTCCGGCATCGGCGGCGGCAACGCGGCGGGCAATGCGACCGGCATAAGCAAGCCGGCGGCGGCCATACCTTTAACAACGCTGGGACCGCATGCCGCGCGGTGCGCCAGGTCGGCGGCGGTAGCAGCGCCACCTTCGGCGGCGAGTTCGAGTACGCGGCGGCGCTGCGGTGTCAGTTGTGTACCCGCATCGTTCAATGCGCGTCGTCCGGCGTCGGCGATTTCATAACCGGCGATGGCGCGCGGTGGCTCGAGTGCGTCAGGCACGCTCATGGTCATGCGCAACACGGCGCCCGGCGCGGTCAGCGTGTAGTTCGCGACCCAGTCGACGAATCGCCGCAACTCGTCGTGCAACGGCGGCACGGCCAACGTCTCGGCGATTGGCTTGAGCTTGGTCTCGGCGACGCCGGCACGATCCGGTCCCCACACGACACCAGCGACTCGCCGGCGGCCGAGCGGCACGCGCACGAAGTCGCCAATGGCGACGCGCAAGCCATTCGTCACGCGATAGTCATAGGCACCCGCAAGCGGCAATGGCAGCAGCACACTGACGCGATCGGCGCGCGCCGGTTCGGCGTTGGCAGGGTGCGGCGGCATGGTCTACACTCTCTTACGAAAGGGGGCTCGCCGGAAGTAGGAGAGAGGCGCACATGAAATTCTTCCTCGACACCGCCATCATCGCCGACATTCGCGAACTGGCCACCACCGGCCTGGTCGACGGCGTGACCACGAATCCCTCGTTGATCGCCAAATCAGGCCGCAACTTCATCGAAACCGTGCGCGAGATCTGCACGGTCGTATCTGGCCCGGTCAGCGCCGAAACCACCGCCACCGACCATCCGACCATGCTGGCCGAAGGCCGCAAGCTAGCGAAGATCGCCAAGAATATCGCAGTCAAGGTGCCGCTGACGGTCGACGGACTCAAGACCTGTAAGGTGCTGCGCGGCGAAGGCACGATGGTCAATGTCACGTTGTGCTTCTCGGCGCCGCAGGCGCTGCTCGCCGCCAAGGCGGGGGCCACGTTCATTTCGCCGTTCGTCGGCCGGCTCGATGATATCGGCGAATCGGGCATGACCTTGGTCCGCGACATCGTCGAGATCTATCGCCAATATCCCCACTTCAAGACCGAAGTTCTGGTGGCGTCGATCCGCCATCCGATGCATGTGCTTGAAGCCGCGAAGCTCGGCGCACATGTCGGCACGATGCCGCCGGCGATCATGCGGCAGCTGTTTTCTCATCCGTTGACGGACAAGGGACTCGCGGCGTTCCTCGCCGACTGGAAGAAGACCGGTCAGTCGATCTTGGGCGACGACAAGTCCGCGGCGGCGGCCGAATAGCGGGATTGTGGTGGATCGTACCCGGGACAAAGCTACCGCTTCGCCGACAACGGTTACCGAGCATACCGCCACGGCGCCGCAGGTCGTGGCCTACCTGAAGCGCCACCCGGATTTCTTCGCCGAGCATCCGGAGATTCTCGACTTGCTGACGCCGCCAGCCGCCCGTAGCGGTACCGGCGTGGTCGACATGCAGCAATTCATGCTCAAGCGGCAGCGCGACGACATCGCCAAGCTCAAAGGGCAACAGAAGCAGCTGATCAGCACGACACGCGCCAACTTGGCGAGCCAGACGCGCGTCCATAGTGCGGTCCTGACGCTGCTGGCCGCCAACAGCTTCGAGCAGCTGATCCAGATCGTCACCACCGACCTCGCCATGCTGCTCGACTCGGACGTCGTCACCATCGGTGTCGAAAGCAACGGCAGTTCCAAGCCGCGCCTGCCGCATCCCGGCGTGCAGATCCTCGAAACCGGCACCGTCGACCGCGTGCTCGGCCCGGAGCGGGACGTGTCGTTGCTCGCCGACACCAGCGGCGACCCGACCCTGTTCGGCGCCGGCGCCGATTTGGTGCGTTCGGCGGCGCTGTTGCGGCTGGCGGTGAGCCGGACGGCGCCGGCCGGGCTGCTGTGCATCGGCGCGCGCCGGCCGGGGAAATTCCATGCCGGCCAGGGCACCGAGTTGCTGGGGTTTCTCGCCCGCGCGCTCGGTATCACCATCGCCGCATGGCTCGACCTGCCGGCGTAAAGGGCACGCGCCCCCTTCCCCGCTCTCTCCGGCCCGAGCCGGTTCCGCTGGTCCGTTTCGCTGCCTCGCAAGAGCTGATCGAGGCAATCGCGCTCTGGCAGGGCTGGTTGACCGGCGAACGACGCGCATCGCCGCACACCATCGCGGCCTATGGCCGCGATCTTGCCGGCTTTCTCGATTTTCTCGTCGCCCATCGAAGTGGCGTGCCCGGATTGGCAATGCTTGCAGCGCTCGAGCCCGCCGATTTCCGTGCGTTTCTCGCCCGCTTGGCGCGCGACGACGCGGCACGCGGCACGACGGCACGCAAGTTATCGGTGCTGCGCGGCTTCTTCCGGTTTCTCAGTAAGCGGAAAATCGTCGCCAATGGCGCGCTATCGGCGGTCAAGACGCCCAAGCTCGGCCGCGCCGTGCCCAAGGCGTTGACCGAAAGCGAAGCCAAGGCGGCGCTCGACCGCGTTGTACTGCTCGACACGCGGCCCTGGATGGCGCGGCGCGATTTGGCGATCCTGATGCTGCTCTATGGCTGCGGCTTGCGCATCGCCGAGGCCTTGTCGCTGACGCGCGGCGCGGCCCCCGAGACCGGCGGTATGCTGCGCATCGTCGGCAAAGGTAACAAGGCGCGGCTGGTGCCCGTGTTGCCGGCGGTCGTCGACGCCGTGCGTGATTACCTGGCGGTCTGTCCTATCGACCTCAAGTCCGACGACCCGCTGTTCGTCGGCGCGCGCGGCCGCGTGCTCAACCCACGCCAGGTGCAGGCGACCATGACCAAGCTGCGCCGCGCGCTCGGTCTGCCGGAGCACGCAACGCCACACGCGCTACGACACAGTTTCGCGACGCACCTGCTCGCCGGCGGCGGCGATCTGCGCGCCATTCAGGAACTTCTCGGTCACGCGAGCCTGTCGACGACGCAGCGTTACACCGCCATGGATCCGGCGCGCCTCCTGGCGGTCTATGACCGCGCCCATCCGCGCGCGCGGGATTAGATTAAAGGCCGCGGATCGCGAACAGCGCGGCAAACGAGCCCGCGCCCATGGTGAGAAACGCCAGACCCCAGGCGAGATAGCTATCGCCGCCGGCGAGATCGAGCATCAAACCAACCGCGAGCGGCCCGACGACGGCGCCACTGAACCCCAAGACCGAGTGCACCGCCAGCGTGGCGCCGCGCTGGCCGGGCACCGCGCTTACCACGGCGCCGCCCGTGAGCGCAGCCGAATCGGCCATGATCAGCATCGAATAGACGCAGCACAGCGCCGCGACCACCCAGACCGGCAGGCCGCTGCTGAAGCCTGCCGCGACCGAGGCGAGCACCGACAGAATCATGACGCGGCCGATGATCCGCCGCCGGTCGGCACGCGCCGCGACCTCAGCTCCGTATACACTGGCACCGCTGCTCACGAGCACGACAGCGGTCGAAATCCAGCTCGCCAGCGAGACGTCACCGGCGCCGCCGCGAACGCGATCGGCATAGATGAGATAAGCGTTGAGCCAGCCCCGCAACGCGAAGAGTTCGAAGCAATGGCCGGTGTAGCCCAGCACGAACGCCATGGCGGCCCGGTTCTTGAAGACCGGGCGGAATGCGAGCTGGCGCAGGCCGCCGTTGTGCGTCTTCGGCGGAGCGCCGAGTGGCACGAGGGACCAGATCAGGCCATAGGCCACGAGGGAACCCACGGCGGCGCTGGCAAAGGCCACGCGCCAGCCGAACCATGCGGTCATCTCGCCCGTGAAGGCGAACGAGAATGCCGTACCGAAGCTGAACGCGACAGTGTAATAGGCGATGTAGCGGGCTTGGCGCGGACCGTCGTAACGGTCGGTCAGGAGCTTGAGGCCGGGCATGTAAGTGCCAGCGAGGCCCATGCCGGCAAAACCGCGGATGATCGCGGCCGACCAGAAATCCTGCGCCAGGAGCCCGTAGGCCATCGACGCAGCACCACCGAGCACGAGCGAGCCGAGGTAGATGCGCCGCGGATCGACATGGTCGGTCGAGCCAACCAGCACGGGAACGGCCGCGACATAGCCGGCGAAATACACGGCGCCGATCCAGCCGGCTTCGGTGTTGGACAGATGCCAGAGCGTCTCGAAATCCGGCAGCAAGGCGGCGAAGCTCGAGCTGCCGAGCATGCCGAGGATCATGCTCGCGTTCAGGATCGCGATCAGCGCCTGAGGCGAAGGCCCCCGAACGGCCGCCGGCGCGTCAGATATGGATGGCGTGGCCATCGACCGCGAGCGCCGCTTCCTTGACCGCCTCTTCGAGTGTCGGATGGGCGTGGACGGTGCGCGCGATGTCCTCGGCCGAAGCGGCGAATTCCATCGCCAGCGCCGCTTCACCGATCATCGTGCCAGCGTCGGGCCCGATGATATGGACGCCGAGTACGCGATCGGTCTTGGTATC
>JAGWIH010000186.1 GCA_028866355.1 Alphaproteobacteria bacterium | reverse complement strand
CGCGACCCATATTCCGCGCCACGCGGGCGGGGCAGTAGCTCAGTTGGGAGAGCGCGACGTTCGCAATGTCGAGGTCAGGGGTTCGATCCCCCTCTGCTCCACCATCCGCCCCGGCGGGGCCGTCCAATCAACAAGGAATGAGATCGGGCATGAGCCGTCGCGCGCTGGCTGCCGCCTTCGTGTTGGTTGTCGCTGTGGCGCCGGCACAAGCCGGCGAGGTCTATCAAGTATCGACCATCGCGAGCCTGCTCGCCGGCGGCTATGACGGCACCGTCACCGTCGGCACCCTGCTGCGGCACGGCAATTTCGGCCTCGGCACCTATAACGGCGTCGACGGCGAGATGCTGGTGTTGAACGGCCGGGCGTATCGCTGCTCGGTCGATGCAGTCGCGCATCCGGTACCGGCAGCCATGCGGACGCCCTTTGCCGTCGTCACCGATTTCCAGCCGCAAAGCACCGTCGCGGTGGCGGCGGGCCAGTCGCTCGACCAGATCGAGGCGACGCTCGACGCGCTGCCGTTGAGCGCGTCCCGCATCGTCGCCGTCCGCATCGTCGGCCGCTTCCAGACCATGCAGGTGCGCAGCGAGCCGAAACAACAGCCGCCATACCGGCCGTTGGCCGAAGTGATCAAGACGCAACAGGTCGTCCACGATCTGGGCGCGGTCGACGGCACGTTGGTCGGATTCCGTTTTCCGGCCAGCGCCAGCTCGGTCAACGTCGCCGGCTGGCACTTCCACTTCATCACCATGGACGACACGCGGTGCGGCCATGTCCTCGGGCTGACGACCGGCGCCGGCCGCGCCGCGGTGCAGGAGATCGCCGATTTGCACGTGCGCTTTCCGGCCCACGCGCCCGCCGCACCGGCGAGCGCCGAGGCAGTCCGCGCGGTGGAACACGCGCAGTAAACGCCGCCGGCGATTCAGCCGAATGTCGGCGCGCGCGGCTTTTGCGTGAAGTCGAAACCGTCGAGCAGGTTGTACGCCTTGGCGTCGCGGTCCTGCAGCGGCTTCAGACCGAAGCGGGATTCGATCAATGCCAGCACCGACGTCGTATCGGCGATGCGGTGGTCGACATAGCCTCGCCGCGTCCACGGGCTGATCAGCAGCGCGGGAATCCGCGTGCCGCAACCATAAGCATCCGGCATCGGCGGCGCGACGTGATCCCAGAAGCCGCCGCCTTCGTCATAGGTGATGACGATTGCGGTTTTCTCCCAGAGGCCGCTTTGGCCGAGCGCCTTGAGCAGACTCATCACCCATTGCTCACCCCAGCGCGGCGCCGAATTCGCCGGATGCTCGTCGCGGCCGCCCGTCGCCTTGAGGAATGAAACGCGCGGCAAGCGGCCGGACTTGACGTCCTCGAAGAAATCCGTGCTGTCCCGGAAATGGCCGTTCTTCACGTTGCGGAACCAGGTCGGGAAATATTGGAACGGATTGTGGTGCGGTAGATAAAGATCGGCGGTGTCGACGACAACAGAGCCATCGCCGGCGTCAAACGCAGTTTTCATCGCCCACGGCTTCACCGCGTTCCAGCCCTCGTTGTACCAGGCCCAGGAAAGCGAGGTGGCGTCGAGCCGGTCGCCGATGTTCGGATAGGTCTGCTCCTCCGGCGGCGGCGACAGGTTGAGCGATCCCATAAAGGTTTCGGTTGGGCCGTTCACCGGCGCCGCGTCGTTGATCAGGACGCCGTTCTTGTCATAGGGCTGGTCGAAAACCGGCGGCTCGAGGCTGCCCATCTTGGCCGACGGCGCTTTCGACCAGGCCGCCGAACGGGCCGCGACCAGATAGAGGGCATTCCCGGTCGAGCCGCCCGACATCGCCTGGAAGAAGTGATCGAACAGCACGTACTCGTCGGCCAGGCGGTAATAATCCGGCAAATCGGCGCGCGTATAAAAGCCGAGCACCGCGCCCGAGGGCGTCGATTCGGCGAGCATCATCTTCACCGGATCGGCGCCGGGACCTTTTTCGAAGAACGCATGCTTGCCCTTGAGGGCGAGGGCGACGAAGTAATCCATCTTGCCGCGGTCGATCTGCGCGAACATCCGGTAGAAATGGTGCATCGGATCCCATCGCACGTTGGCGTCGGAGGCGATGTACGGCGCCATAGGGAACGGCCGGTTCTCGAGCAGGGCATGGGCGAAGCCGGGAATGTCGTACGGCACCGGCAGATAGGTATAGGGAACGCCGGCTGGATTCTTCTGCTGCCCCGTAAAACGCGGATCGACGCGGCCGTCGTGGTCGAGCAGGCCGGCGACGGCGTTGCCGTGCGGCGACCGATAGGCACCGAAATAGTGATCGAAGCTGCGGTTCTCCTGATAGATCACGACGATGTGGTCGATCTTCTCGCGCAGCTGCCGCAAATCGGGCGCCGCGGGCTCGGCGGCGCGCGCCAGCGGCGCAAACCGCGCATCGAGCAACGCGGCACCGCCTGCGGCAGCGACTGATTTGAGAAAGTTCCGACGGCCTTGCGTTAGGTTGGTCATCGCTGCCCCCAATCGGGCCGCGCCTGTCGGGCGGCCGCTGGCTGCCATTATCACGCTTTGATTGCAGTTCTGCGAAACTCGATCCGGTGCGGCAGCCTGGACATTCAGCGTCCGGTCCGCGTCAGGCCTTGGCGGCTTTGCCGTAATGGATGACGCGCACTTTTTCGATGGTGACGAGTCCGCTCGTCATCATGCTGTCGAGCGTCGGCAGGAAGGTCTCGATGCGCGCTTCGGCGTCGACGATTTCAACGATGATCGGCAAGTCCTCGGAGAGTTGCAGGATCTTCGCCGTGTGCAGGATGCTCGATTGGCCGAAGCCCAGTGGGCCGCGAATCACCGTGGCGCCGGCCAAGCCCGCTTCGCGTGCCTTGAGCACGAGCGCCTCATAGAGCGGGGCGTGACCGTGCCGGTCCTTTTCGCCGATGAAAATTCGCAGCAGTGCCGCATCTTTCGGAATCTGCATGAGACCCTCCCGCCGCTAACGGTTGATCGCCGCGGCGGCGATATGGCCGAGCCATACGGCCGCGAGGCAGGCGATCACGGAGATCGCAATATTGGCGCCCGCCCACAGCCATTCGCCGTCGCGAGCGAGGTTCAGCGTTTGGTGGCTGAACGACGAAAACGTCGTGTAGCCGCCGCACACGCCGACCATCAGGAAGATGCGCGCGTCGCTCGGCAACAGCCAGCGTCCTTCGGGACCGGCGAGGCCGCCGATAAAGCCGATGACGCATGATCCGGTGATGTTGACCACGATGGTGCCCCACGGGAAGGTCTCGCCGATCAGGCGGTCGACATGCCCCGCGAGCCAAAACCGGCCCACGCCGCCGAGCGCGCTGCCGAATGCAATCCACAGATACGTCGCCACCGCGCATCCTCCTGCGCCGTTAGGTCCGAGTTGCTGCGGGCACGAAAAAACCCGCCATTGGCGGGTTTCGGACACACCCCCGCCGCGTTACGCGGTAGGAGTCATCAGCCTGACGGTTTCACCCGCCGGGCGGTTTTGGGGAACTCCATCCCCTTTGCCGTGCGCAGTGGTATAGCGGAAAACCGCCACCGGTTCAACGCGGTCGCCGCCGCATGGCCCGCGCCAAGCGGTGGATAAACCGTTGATTTCCATTAACTGCTTCTGTGTCGCAAGATGATGCGCCGTCGTGCCCTTTCAGCGCTCACGCTTGACGGGCGGCGCCTGCGGCTCAAAATACAGGCTTGGAACCGGGCGCTGACGCCGTCGTTGACGGTCAGGCGCCCGGACGGTTTTGGAGCGGACCATGTATTCGGCGACGACGCGGTCGATCAAGGTGACGGTCGAGCCGCATTTTCTTGAGGACCAGTCGTCGCCGCCTGACGATCATTTCGTCTGGGCCTATCGGGTGCGCATCGAAAATCAAAGCGGCGAGACCGTGCAGCTGCGACGGCGGCATTGGCGAATCACCGACGGGATGGGCCGGGTCCAGGAGGTGCGCGGCCCCGGCGTTGTCGGCGAGCAGCCGGTGCTTGCGCCGGGGCAGAGCTTCGAATACACCAGCGGCACGCCGCTCAGCACGCCGTCCGGAATCATGGTCGGGACCTATCAAATGGAAACCGGCAGCGGCGAGCATTTCGACGTCAATATCCCGGCTTTTTCGCTGGACAGCCCGCACCAGCCTGTCCGGCTCAACTGAGGTTTTTCGCCATGCCCAAAGACCAATCCGAAAAACGGGGCCGCGACGCTAGGAGCGGCCGCCCGTCGCGCGAAGAGGCCGAAGACGCGGTCCGCGTGCTGATCCGCTGGGCGGGCGACGACCCCGAACGCGAAGGACTCAAAAGCACGCCGGGCCGCGTCGTGCGTGCCTACGAGGAATATTTCGCCGGCTACGCCACCGATCCGGCGGACGTGCTCGGCCGCACCTTCAAGGAAACCAACGGCTACGACGAGATCGTCGTGCTCAAGGACATCCGGTTCGAAAGCCATTGCGAACACCACATCGCGCCGATCATCGGCAAGGTCCACGTCGCTTACCTGCCGGACAAGCGCGTGATCGGAATTTCCAAGCTGGCGCGGCTGGTCGAAGTGTTCGCGAAGCGGCTTCAGATCCAGGAGAAGATGACGGCGCAGATCGCCACGGCGCTCAACGAAGCCCTCAAGCCCAAGGGTGTGGCCGTCATCGTCGAAGCGGCGCACCAATGCATGACAACGCGCGGCGTCCACAAGGCTGGTGTCGCGATGGTAACGTCGCACATGCTGGGCGCGTTCCGCGACGATCCAATGACGCGCCGCGAGCTGCTGGCGATCGTCGGCGTGCCGGCGAGCACCGCTTCGACCAACGTCTGAGCCGGGTTCGTGCCGGCTAGTTGGTGACGAAGCCGGTGAAGTGGGTGCGGATTTCGTTTTCCATCTGGCGGTCGAACTGCGCCATGATGTCCTTGGTCATGTCGTACCAAGTCTGCTCGCGCTGATCCGGCGAAA
>JAGWIH010000185.1 GCA_028866355.1 Alphaproteobacteria bacterium | reverse complement strand
CGCGTCGGCCGCGACTTCAAGATCTTCACCAACGTCTCGAGCGCCGTCGTCGATCCGAAGAATTTCTCGTCCGAAAGCTTCGTCGACAAGCAAACCGACATCTGCGTCGTGCCGCCGAACAGCTTCGCGCTCGCGTCGACGATGGAATATTTCCGCATCCCGCGCGACACGCTGGTGATCTGCCTCGGCAAGTCGACCTATGCGCGTTGCGGCATCATCGTCAACGTCACGCCGCTCGAACCCGAATGGGAAGGGCACGTTACCATCGAAATCTCCAACACCACGCCGCTGCCGGCGCGTATCTACGCCGGCGAGGGCATCTGCCAGTTCCTCTTCTTCAAGAGCGACCAGGTTTGCGAGGTGTCCTACGCCGACCGCGGCGGAAAGTACCAGAAGCAGCGCGGCGTGACTCTGCCGCGGCTGTGAGCGGGTGCTCGCATTTTCGCCACAAAGCCTGCCTTATATAGAGAGCGATTTTAGAGCGGCGTATTAACGATTTCGGGGGCATAAGTTTCGCGCATGGACAAGATTCGCATCCGCGGCGGCCGGCCCCTGCACGGTTCGATCGCGATCGGCGGCGCCAAGAACGCGGCCCTGCCGCTGATGACCGCTTGTTTGCTGACGGACGAGCCGCTCGTTATCAAGAACCTGCCGTTCCTGGCGGACATCACCACCTTGTCGCACCTGCTGGTGCAGCACGGCGTCTCGGTCAACATGCCGGGTGCCGAGGTGGCGGACGAGCAGGGCCATGTGCTCGAGCTGCGCGCCAAACGCATCGTCTCGACCACCGCGCCCTACGATCTGGTGCGCCGCATGCGCGCGAGCGTCCTGGTGCTGGGGCCGCTGGTCGCGCGGCTCGGCCAGGCGCGCGTGTCGCTGCCCGGCGGCTGCGCCATCGGCACGCGGCCGGTCGATCTCCACATCAAGGCGCTCGAAGCGCTCGGTGCCACCATCGCCATCGAGAAGGGCTATATCCACGCCACCGCGCCCAAAGGACTCAAAGGCGGCGAGATCGTCTTTCCATCGGTTTCGGTCGGGGCCACCGAGAACGCGTTGATGGCGGCGTCGCTCGCCGACGGCACGAGCGTCATCGTCAACGCCGCGCGCGAGCCCGAGATCGGCGATCTCGCGCGCTGCCTCAACAGCATGGGCGCCAAGATCGAAGGCGCCGGCAGCGAGCGCATTACCATCACCGGCGTGCCGCGGCTGCACGGCGCGACGCACAGCGTCATTCCGGATCGCATCGAAACCGGTACCTATATGATGGCGGCGGCGATTACCGGCGGTGCGATCGAGCTGACCGGTGCGTCCTACGATACGGTGGCGGCCGCGGCGCAGGCGATGGAAGGCACCGGCGTCGCCGTTGAACGGCTGCCGGGCAGCATCAAGGTCAGCCGCCATGCCAATCGTCTCAAAGGGATCGACATCGCCACGGCGCCGTTCCCCGGCTTCCCGACCGATCTCCAGGCGCAGTTCATGGCGCTGATGGCGACCGCCGACGGCGATTCGATCATCACTGAGACGATCTTCGAGAACCGCTTCATGCACGTGCCCGAGTTGAACCGCATGGGCGCCGACATCACGGTGCAAGGCGCGTCGGCGTCGATCCGCGGCGTCGCGCATCTCACCGGCGCGCCGGTGATGGCGACCGATCTGCGCGCGTCGGTGTCGCTGGTGCTGGCCGGCCTCGCCGCCGAAGGCGAGACCGTCGTCAACCGCGTCTATCATCTCGATCGCGGCTACGAGCGGCTCGAAGCCAAGCTCGCCGCGTGCGGCGCCGCGATCGAGCGCGTCGGCGGCGAGGGCTGAGCGCGCGATGACGAGCCGAGCCGGGCCGGATCGCGGGCCGACGCGGCTCCGCCTCAAGGCCGAAGACGACGAAGATCTGGCGGTGATCTCGACCGTGCTGCAGGACGCGATGGTTCTGGTCGGCGACATGACCTATGAAGCCGACGGAAGGCGCTTCGTCTTGGTCGCCAACCGCTTCCGGCGCGAGAGTGAAATTCCGGGCGCGCGCGGCGGCGAGCGGGTGATGAGCGGCCTGCGCGTCGACGGCGTCACGGCGGTCAAGCGGCGCGACGTCGATCCGCGCGACGCCGACCGGCTGCTGGTGCTGCTGGCGGTGCGGGCGGTGCCGGGCGCGCTTTATCTCGATTTCGCCGGCGGCGCCAGCATTCGGCTGGAATCCGCAAGCATCCTGTGCCATTTAGATGACTTCGGCGAGCCTTGGCCAACGCGTTTCCGCCCGCGCCATCCGGATGAGGACGCGGGCTAGGGCCCGTCTTCGTCTGTTTCCGCCTTTATCGCCGTTGGAGTGATCGTTGCTCGGTAACGAAACGCTGGTGCTGGCGCTGCCCAAAGGGCGCATCCTCGACGAGGTGGTGCCCGTGGTGAAGCGCGCCGGAATCGAAATCGAGCGCGAGTTCGACGATCCGAACACGCGCAAGCTCCGCTTCCGCACCAATCACGACAACCTCGACGTCATTCGCGTGCGCAATTTCGACGTCGCCACGTTCGTCGCTTTCGGCGGCGCGCACATGGGTGTCGCCGGCAGCGACGTGCTGATGGAATTCGAGTACGCCGAAATCTACGCGCCACTCGATCTCGGCGTCGGCAAGTGCCGTCTTGTCGTCGCCGCGCCGGCGGAGGATCTCGGCCACGACGATCCGGCGCGCTGGAGCGCCGTGCGCATCGCGACCAAATATCCCGAGATCACGCGCCGGCACTTCGCCGGCCGCGGCGTCCAGGCCGAATGCATCAAGCTCAACGGCGCGATGGAGCTCGCGCCCGGGATGGGCCTGTCGCGTCGCATCGTCGATCTCGTCGCCACCGGCCAAACCCTGCGTGAGAACGGCTTGGTGGAGATCGAACACATCGCCGACGTGACGTCGCGTTTCGTCGTCAACCGCGTCGCGCTCAAGACGCGCAACGCCGAGATCGATCCATGGATCGAGCGCTTCCGCGAGGCCGCCCGTGCCGCTTAGGCTCGACAGCGCGGCGCGCAGCTTCGCGAAGGATTTCGCCGCGCTGCTCGACTTGAAGCGCGAGCTGGCGGCCGATGTCGACGCCGCGGCCGGCGCGATCCTCGACGACGTCAAGGCGCGCGGCGACGCCGCCGTCATCGAACACACGCGCCGGCTCGACAGGCTCGATCTGACCGCCGCCAAGCTGCGGGTGACGCCGGCCGAAATCGCTGCCGCCAAGGCACAGTGCGCCGCCGAGACGCTCAAGGCGCTGAGCCTCGCGGCGGCGCGCATCGAGGCCTATCACCGCAAGCAAGTGCCGCAGGATCTCGATTACACCGATCCCGCCGGCGTGCGGCTCGGCGCGCGATGGCGGTCGATCGGTGCCGTCGGCATCTACGTGCCGGGCGGCAGCGCCGCCTATCCGTCGTCGGTGTTGATGAACGCGCTGCCGGCCAAGGTCGCCGGTGTGCCGCGCGTCGCCATGGTCGTGCCGGCGCCAGACGGCGCGCTCAATCCGCTGGTGCTGGCCGCGGCCGATCTCGCCGGCATCGGCGAGATTTATCGCATCGGCGGCGCGCAGGCGATCGGCGCGCTGGCCTACGGCACCGCGACCATTGCGCCGGTCGATAAGATCGTCGGTCCCGGCAACGCCTATGTCGCCGCCGCCAAGCGCCGCGTCTACGGCCAAGTCGGCATCGACATGATCGCCGGTCCGTCTGAAATCCTGGTGCTGGCGGATGCCAAAAACGATCCGGCGTGGATCGCCGTCGATCTGTTGTCGCAGGCCGAGCACGATGCCGCGGCGCAAGCCATCCTGATCACCGACGACGCCAAGTTCGCCGATGCCGTCGCCGCCGCGGTCGAGAGCGCACTCAAAACGTTGCCGCGCCGCGCCATCGCCGGCGAAAGCTGGCAACGCTTTGGCGCCATCGTCGTGATCCAGCGCTGGGACGAGGCCGCCGATCTGGTCAATCGTCTCGCGCCCGAGCATCTCGAAATCGCCGTCGACGACGCGGTGACGCTTGCCGCCGACATCCGCAACGCCGGCGCGATTTTCCTCGGCCGCCATACGCCGGAGGCCGTCGGCGATTACGTTGCCGGTCCGAACCACGTGCTGCCGACGGCGCGCAGCGCGCGATTCTCGTCGGGCCTGTCGGTGCTCGATTTCATGAAGCGCACGTCGCTGGTGCGGTGCGACGCCACGAGCCTCAACGCCATCGGACCGGCGGCGGTGACGCTCGCCAAGGCCGAAGGGCTCGACGCGCACGCGCTGTCGATCGCGATCCGCCTCAACCTGCCGCGCGGCTCTTAACATCGCAAGCCAGGTTGGCATGAACGCGTCGTCGCATCGCATCGCCCAGGTCACGCTCGACGAGAAGACGGTCATCCGGCGCAACAATGACATCGAGCACGAGCGCGCGGTCGCCATCGCCGATCTGCTCGAGCAGAACAGCTTCGTGCCGAAATCCGGCGTCGCCGGTCCGTTCAACCTGCATCTCGGCATCGCCGAGGAACGGCTCGTGCTCGACGTGCGCGACGCGGCCGACAAGCCGCTCGAACGCTTGACCCTGTCGCTCGCGCCGTTCCGCGGCTTGGTCAAAGACTATTTTCTGGTTTGCGAGAGCTATTTCAGCGCGGTGAAGACGGCCGATCCGTCGCGCATCGAAGCCATCGACATGGGCCGGCGCGGCCTGCACAACGAAGGCTCGCAGCTGTTGCGCGACAAACTTGGCGACGCGGTCGAAATCGATTTCAACACCGCGCGGCGGCTGTTCACGCTGCTCTGCGTCCTGCACATCCGCTAGGGTCCACGACGTTGCGTGCGGGCCGCAAACGCCGCGAAAACCGCCGTGTTGCCCGGAGTTTGGCCGGAAAGGACTTGACCGAAACCGGGCCCCTAAGGATGTTTGAGCCTCCTCAAACGGCGGTCAGGGAATGCCGAAAGAAGAGTTGATTGAGTTTTCC
>JAGWIH010000184.1 GCA_028866355.1 Alphaproteobacteria bacterium | reverse complement strand
TTGTTCACCACGAACGACCAGATCAGGTCGTTGGCGCGCAGCATGTTGAACGTGGTCGCCATGTCGGCGCCTTCGAGATAGCCGTGCTTGCTCATGCGCTCCTCGAGCGACTTGAGCTGCTCTTCGTCGATGAACACCGACAGCTCGCCGGCTTCCTTGAAATCGACCAACGACGCGAAGAAGGTCGCCGACTTGATCCGGCCGTCGCCTTTGGCCGCGAGATACGCGAGCAGCGCCGCGACCAAAGTTCCGCCGAGGCAATAACCGATGATGTTGATCTGCTTCTCGCCGGTCGCCTGCTCGATCGCATCGAGCGCCGCGAGCGGCCCGTCGCGCAGGTAATCATCGAAGGCCTTTTCGGCAAGGCGCTCGTCGGGATTGACCCACGACACCATGAACACCGTGTGGCCTTGCTCGACCGCCCATTTGACGAATGAATTGGTTGGCCGCAGATCGAGAATGTAAAATTTGTTGATCCACGGCGGCACGATCAACAGCGGCGTTTTCTGAACCTTCGCGGTCGCCGGGGCGTATTGAATCAGCTCGATCAGATCGTTGCGGAAGACGACCTTGCCGGGCGAGACCGCGATGTTCTTGCCGACCTTGAACGAATCAAGGTCAGTCATCTTGATCATCAGGCGGCCCTTGCCGCGTTCGAGATCCTCGAGCAGGTGTTTCAGCCCGTTGACCAGATTTTCGCCGCCGCTGTCGACGGTGGCGCGCAGCACTTCGGGGTTGGTTGCGACGAAATTCGTCGGCGCGATCGCGTCGACGAATTGCCGCGTATAGAAGTCGATCTTTTGCGCGGTCTTTTCGTCGAGTCCATCGACTTTTTTCACCGTCGACTGCATCCAGCGCGCGGTCAGCAGATAACTCTGCTTGATGAAGTCGAACAGCGCGCTTTCCTGCCACGCCGCGTCCTTGAAGCGGTGGTCCGACGGCGATGGCTGGACAACAGGCGCCGGATTGCCGCCGAGAAACCGTTCGGCCGCGCTTTGCCACAGCCGCATATAGTCCTGCCACAACGTGAACTGCGCCTCGATCACCGGCGCCGGATTGGCCATCATCCGCCGCGTCATTTCGATAAAGGCGCTGCCGACGTTGAGCGGATCGCTCATGCCGAGGCCACCATCCGCGCCGTCGGCGCCTTGCCGTGCCAGGAACTCGCTCACCAGCCGTTGGCTGCGTGCGGCGATTTCCGCCAGGTTCCGCGACCAGATTGCGGGATCGGGGATTTTCGAGGAATGGGGTGCGGTTTCGGTCATCGGTCGCTGCGCTGTGCTCGCTGCGGCGGCCCGAAGCCGGGCCGTACCCGCTGGCGGTGTGAAAGCATTTGCCTGACAGCCAATTGGGGTTCTAATACAACGGCGGCGGGGCGGACGGTGTATATTTATGTACGGGACGGGCGGTTCGCCAGAATGTTGAGGCCGGGGCGTCGGATGCGGTTCGTACGAATTTGGGTTGGAACGGCTATTGCCGCCGCGGCGCTGCCGCTTGCCGGTTGCAGTCACGTGCCCGATGCGGTCAATCCGGTGGCGTGGTATCGCGACGCCGCCGGCACCTCGCACGACGACGCCCAGGACGTCAACCAGCGCAATCAGCAGAACCTCGAAGCCGGCAGCAAGCAGCCCTATCCCAATCTCGCGACCGTGCCGAACGCCCCATCCCAGGCGACCAGCACCATCGACCGCGACAAGCTGGTGCAAGGTTTGATCGCCGATCGCGCCAACGCCAAATACAACAACGAACAGCTGCAAGCCGGCAGCCAGCTCGCGAGCATTGCGCCGCCACCGCCGCCGGTGAAGCTCAACTCGCCCGGCACGCCCGCGACCGCTACCGTGAACCCGCCGTCGGGCGCGGCAGCATCGCCAGCGTCGGCGACAACGACGCGCGGCTCGCAACAGCCGCCGGCTGAATCGACGCTCGCCAGCCCGACCGTGCCGGTCACGCCGCAAGGTCAGGTCCCGGCGCCGCCACCGCCTGCACCCGAAGTTGCGCGCACATCGCCGCCACCCGCGCCGGCGATCCCATCCGTGGCGCCGGGTGCGCCGCCCGCAGCACCGCACCTGACACCCCCGGCCGGCGTGCGCGCCGGCGGTCAACCTTCGTTGGCCATGCGGACGCCCGCCAAAGCGCAAAATCCGATTTCGGTCTCGGTCGGCGACGTCGCCTTCGCGCAAGGCTCGTCCGATCTCGCCGAAACCCAGCGCGGTGCGCTCGCCGAGATCGCCGGTCTTTACAAGCAGACCGGCGGCGACATCCGCATCGTCGGCCATTCCGAACCGGGTCACAGCAATGACGCAATTCGCCAGCGCATCGCCGGGCTCGATCTGGCGCTCGACCGCGCCAACGCCGTCGCCCAGGCGCTGGCCAAGATGGGCGTTCCGGCGCACAACATCCGCGTCGAAGCGGCGCCGGCCGGTGCGCAAGAACAGCCGCGCGCCGAAGTCTTCATGGAATACTGATCGGCGGATTGCGTCGAAACGGCGACTCGCTTGGCGGAAAACTGTCGCCGCCACGGCCGCCGAAGGGTACAAACGGCTCCCCAAGGAGCCGAAACGTGACATCCCCCCTTCGCATTGGCATTGCCGGACTGGGTACGGTCGGCACCGGCGTGGCCCGGCTGCTTGCCGCCAATGCCGGGCTCATCGCCGGCCGCGCCGGGCGCAGGCTCGAGCTCGTCGGCGTGCTCGAACGGGACCGCAAGCGCGACCGTGGCGTCGACCTGTCGAAGCCGAAATGGCACGCGTCGCCGCATGCCTTCGCGACCGATCCGAACATCGACGTCGTGGTGGAACTGATTGGCGGGTCCGACGGCGTCGCGCTCGATCTGGTCAAGGCGGCGCTCGGCGCGGGGAAGCACGTGGTCACCGCCAACAAGGCGATGCTGGCGCATCACGGCAACGAACTGGCGCGGCTCGCCGCCAAGCGAGGCGTCGCGCTCGCCTTCGAAGCGGCGGTCGCCGGCGGCATTCCGATCCTGAAGTCGCTGCGCGAAGGCCTCGCCGCCAATAAAGTGCAGCGCGTCTACGGCATCCTCAACGGCACCTGCAACTACATCCTCACGCAGATGCGCGAGAGCCGCCGCGATTTTGCCGCCGTCCTGGCCGAAGCGCAGAAGCTCGGCTATGCCGAATCCGATCCGAGCTTCGATATCGACGGCATCGACACGGCACACAAGCTCGCGATCCTCGCCGCGGTGGCATTCGGCGGCGCCGTCGACTTCAAGGGTGTGCACGTCGAAGGCATTCGTCACGTCTCGGCGGCCGATATCGAATTCGCCGACGCGCTGGGCTATCGCATCAAGCTGCTCGGCATCGCCCGCCAGACATCGCACGGGCTCGAACAGCGCGTCCATCCCTGCATGGTGCCGGCGGCGACGCCGATCGCGCACGTCGACGGCGTGTTCAACGCCGTCGTCGTCGAAGGCGATTTCGTCGGCCGCGTCGTGCACGAAGGTCGCGGCGCCGGCGCCGAACCGACCGCATCGGCGGTCGTCGCCGATCTGATCGACATCGCGCACGGCCGTGCCGGCGCGGGCCTCAACGCCGGCGCCAAGCCGAAGCTCGCGCCGATGACGCGGCACGAAGGCGCCTATTATCTCCGGCTGATGGTCGTCGATCGCCCCGGTGTGATGGCGGATATCACAGCCGCGTTGCGCGACGAGAAGGTATCGATGGAGCAGATGATCCAACGCGGCCGCGCGCCCGATGAAACCGTTCCGGTCGTGATCACGACGCATGCGACGGTCGAGGCGCCGATGCGGCGAGCGCTCGATCGCATCGCGCGGCTCCGGACCGTGCGCGAGAAACCGCGCATGATCCGCATCGAAGCTCTATAACGATAAGAGACGGGAGCGGAGGCAATCGATGGCCGAGAATAACCACCGCATGGACCGCAACTTGGCGCTCGAGGCCGTGCGCGTCACCGAGGCCGCGGCATTGTCGGCGTCGCGCTTGATGGGCCGCGGCGACGAGAAGGCCGCCGACCAGGCGGCGGTGGACGCCATGCGCAAGGCGCTCAACGGTCTTGCTATCGAAGGCACCGTCGTGATCGGCGAAGGCGAGCGCGACGAAGCGCCGATGCTCTATATCGGCGAGAAAGTCGGCACCGGGCAGGGGCCGAAGATCGACATCGCGCTCGACCCGCTCGAAGGCACGACGATCACCGCCAAAGGCGGTCAAAACGCGCTCGCGGTCATCGCCATGGCCGAGTCCGGCGGCTTTCTCAACGCGCCCGATGTCTACATGGACAAGATCGCCGTCGGCGTCGGCGAAGGCGTCGTCGATCTCGATGCGTCGCCAGCCGAAAACCTCAAGAACCTGGCCCAGGCAAAAAAAGTCGGCGTTTCGGATCTGGTCGTCTGCATTCTCGACCGGCCGCGGCATAGCGAGCTGATCGGCAAAGTGCGCGCCGCGGGTGCACGCATCATGCTGATCTCGGACGGCGACGTATCGGGCGTCATCGCCACGGCGCGGCCCGACAGCGGCGTCGACATCTACATCGGCTCGGGCGGCGCGCCGGAAGGCGTGCTGGCCGCCGCCGCCTTGCGCTGCATCGGCGGCTTCATGCAGGGCCGTTTGCTGTTCCGCAACGAGGACGAGAAGGGCCGCGCCCGGCGCCTCGGTGTCGCCGATCTCAACCGCAAATACGCGCTCGCCGATCTCGCCAAGGGCGACGTCATGTTCGCCGCCACCGGCGTGACGACCGGCACCATGCTCCAGGGCGTGCGCCGCACCGCCCACGGTGCGGTCACCCAATCGATGGTCATGCGCTCGAAGAGCGGCACGGTGCGCATGATCGAAGCGGTCCATAATTTCGACCGCAAGAGCAATTTCGACTTCTTGCAGCAGGATGGACGGTAGCGTCAGCCCACGCGGCTTTTTGGGCGTCGAGCGCTCGCTGCGAGGCCTGCGCTGGCGCGAACGCGGTGGCGATGCGCGGCTCGG
>JAGWIH010000183.1 GCA_028866355.1 Alphaproteobacteria bacterium | reverse complement strand
CTCCCATGGCGGAACCAACAAGCGGCTCGACTAACCTCAGCCCCGCCGAGAAGGCGGCCGTGCTGATGATGGCGCTCGGCGAGGCCGACGCTGCGGAGGTCATCAAATTCCTCTCGCCGCGCGAGGTGAATCGCCTGTCGGGCGCAATCGCGCGCCTCAACAAGGTGCCCAAAGCGACGGTCGAAAACGTCATGGTCGAATTCGTCTCACGGATCCGCGACGAAACCGCGATCGGTCTCGGCGTCACCGAATATCTGCGCAACGCGCTCGGCAAGGCGCTCGGCGAGGAGCGCGCCTCGGCGCTGCTTGAGCGCATCATGAATGGCGGCGATTCGGCCGGCATCGAGGCCGTCAAATGGGAAGACCCGCGCGTCGTTGCCGAGATGATCCGCGAAGAGCATCCGCAAATCATCGCGATGATCCTGGCCTATGTCGAACCCGAGCAGGCACAGGACGTGATGCAGGTCCTGCCAGATGGCGTCATCGAGCAGGTGATTCCCCGCCTGGCGACGCTCGAGGTCATCCCGCCAAGCGCCGTGCGCGAGCTCAACGAGGCGCTCGAAGACCAGCTCGCCGGCGAATCGCAGCAGGTTCGCCTGTCGAACGTCGGCGGCATCAAGGCGGCGGCCGAAATCCTAAACCGGTTCGAAGCCAGTCGCGCGCAATCGGTGCTCGACCGCATCAAGTCGATGGATCCGGAATTGTCGCAGCGGATCTACGACAACATGTTCGTGTTCCACGACCTGCTCGAGGTCGACGACCGCAGCATCCGCACGCTGCTGCAGGAGATCAACCAAGCGTTGCTGGTACCGGCGCTCAAGGGCGTCGACGCGGCGGTGCGCGAGAAGGTGACGCGCAACATGTCGCAACGCGCCGCCGAATCTCTCAACGAAGAAATCGAGGCGAAAGGGCCGGTGCGGGTCGCCGAGGTCGAAGCCGCGCAGAAAGAAATCATCACCATCGCCAAACGGCTCGAGGCGGAAGGCCGGATCATCCTGCGCACCGACGCCAAGGACCTGGTGGCATAGGCCTCGCATGTCGAACGCGGTTCGCGGCACATCGGGGGCGCAGGGCGGCGGCGGATTGGCCGTCGGCGGCAACTCGTCGTCGCGCGCGGCGCCGGCCGACGGTGCCGCCTTTGGCGGCGTGCTCGGGCAGGCGATGGCGGGACCGGCGCATCCGGTAACAAGCGCTGCCGATGGCAAGGCGGACGGCAAAAGTGACGACAAGGGCGCGAGCAAGGGCCGCGGCAGTCCGGTTACGACGGAAGAAACCGCGGCGCCCCTTACCGCCGACCTGGCACCGGCCGTCGCTGGCGGGCCGATCACCACCGTCACAGCGGCGACCGGCAAGGACGCTGCGCCGGGTGCGACTGGCGGTTCAGACAAAAAGCGGCGAACGGATACTGCGACGGCAACCCCGACGCAAAATTCGCAAGCCGCTGCCGCGGTTGCTGCGTCCCTCGTCACGCCGGCCGTTACCGGCACAGCGACACCAATGCCGGTCGGCGCTGCGGCGGCAATTGCCGTCGGCGCGGCAGCCTCGGTCGCGAATGCGACGGTCGGCGCGCCAAGTCCGCGCGCGGCAACCGGTCCGGTCACCGCCAAGCCCGTCGCACCCATCGTCAAAGGCGCCAACACACTCACCAATCATCAGCTTGTCGAATCGGAGGATGGGACCGGTTCGCAAGAGCCGGACGGTATCGGCCCCGCGTCAGCGACGGTCGGCCGTCCGGCTGCCTTGAATTCCAGCGTCGCCACGACGCTTTCCTCGGGGTCGGGGGCGGTCACGACGGCGAATACACCCGCCGGCGGAACCGGCAGTCGCCAGCCCAGCTCTGCCACCACGCCTGACGTTGCGTCCTCGATCAGCGCCCCATCGTCGACGGTGGTGCTGGCGACGCTCGCAACGACAGACCGCAACCCCAACCAGGCGTCGCCGAATGGCACCGCAGCCGTACCCGCGAGTGTGGCCGGTACGAGCGGCCAAACCGTGACACCCGACGTCATGGCCGCGAACCTCACGCCTTTGGCATTGCCCAGCGGTCAAACCGCGCCGGTCGCCGCCAATAGCCCGGTCAACGTCATTGCACCGGACGGCACCAACCAACCGCTGGCAAACGCGCTTGGCTCGCAGATCCTGTCGATGGTGGCGGCGGGCCGCAATCAGATCACCGTTCATCTCAGCCCGCCCGATCTCGGCGCCTTGACCGTCCACGTCGAAGTCCAGTCGCGGGACGTTTCCGCCTGGTTCGCCTCGCCGCAGCCGCAAGTGCAACAGGCCGTCAACGACGCATTGGCGCAGCTGCACGGATCGCTCAGCGGCGCCGGCCTCAACCTGTCGGGCGCTTGGGTCGGCGCCGACGTTTCTGGCGGCGGCAACGGCCGGCCGGCCGCCACGCCGCTATCCACACGCCGGATTCCGATGACCACCAATCGGGTCGAGGCCGCCTCCGGCAGCACCAATTCGGTCGAAGGATTAAGCGTCTATGCCTGATTTCAAGGACGATGACGATCAACGCGAAACCGTGGCCCAGGTCACGCGGATTGCCGACAGCCCGAGTGGCGAATGGGTATCGCCGATCGGTCGTGTCCGGCGGTTCAATCTGCTGGCCCAAGACACGGTCGTGCGCGGCCGCCTGCCCACGCTCGATGTGCTCAACGACCGCTTTGCGCGTTTCTTCCGCACGGCGCTGTTCCGCGAGCTCCGTTGCGCCCTGGAACTCAAGCCTGGC
This sequence comes from Alphaproteobacteria bacterium, assembly GCA_028866355.1. Taxonomy (GTDB): domain Bacteria; phylum Pseudomonadota; class Alphaproteobacteria; order ATCC43930; family CGMCC-115725; genus REEB95. The sequence goes on along the minus strand of JAGWIH010000183.1, from coordinate 2,259 downwards.
GCCGTCGAATTGATCAAGCATGCCGAGTTCATCGAGCGTCTCGAGGTTCCGAGCTTCCTGGCGTTGGTGAGCACCAAGCCGCTCAATGGCACGATGTTGGTATCGATCGACGCGAAGCTCGCACATTCGATCGTCGAAATCTTCTTTGGCGGCGCCGGCAAGTTTCCGGTCACTATCGGCAATCGCGAGTTCACGACAGTGGAACAGCGCGTGTTGCGCCGGGTGGTCGCGATCGCGCTGCGCGAGTTCGTGACCGCCTGGGAGCCGGTGCAGACCTTCGAGCCCGAGGTTCTGCGCTACGAGTTCAATCCGCAATTCGCCAACGTGGCGTCGCCCAGCGACTTGGTGATCGTCAGCACGTTCCGCGTCACGATCGAAAGCGGCGGCGGATGGGTCACTGTCTGCCTGCCGTATAACGCCGTCGAACAGCTTCGCGACCAGTTGATGTCCGGCGTCGCATCGGACCGGCACGCCGACGACCGCTGGTTCGGCATGCTGCGCGTCGGCGTCGAGCGCGTGAACCTGCACGCCGCCGTCGAGCTGCTCGATATCGAGATCTCGGTGAACGACCTCTTGAAAATGCGCGCCGGCGACGTGTTCGAGGTCGAGATGCCGGAAACGGTCAACGTCAACGTCAACAACATGCCGCTGTTCCGCGGCAAATGGGGGAGGCACCGCGGGAAGTCCGCCGTCCGCATCGAAACGAAACTCAATGCGACGCCGAGCTTGCTAAAAGCGGTGTTGCCGCATGACAGGAGATTGGTATGAGCACCGACACCAGCAACGGCGCCGGTAACGGCTCGCATAACGCAGCGCCGTCGGGAACCATCGAGCGGCCCGATCCACAACAAGTACGTAAGGCCGCGCCCGGCGCCAGCACGACGCCGAGCCCGCTGCCCGATCTCGACCCGCCCGTTACCGCTGCGGGCTCGGAGGCGCCCGCCGTGGATCCGCTCGACGCCGGCGCGACAAGCGTCGATTCCGCGCATTTCGACGTGGTGATGGACATTCCGGTTCGCATGTCGGTCGAAGTCGGCCGCGCCGATATTTCGCTCCGGCATCTCGTTCAGCTCGGCCATGGCTCGCTGGTCGAGCTCGATCGGCCGGCGACAGCGCCGCTCGATATCCGGGTAAACGGCGTGCTGATCGCGCGCGGCGAGGTCGTTGTCGTCAACGACGAGAAGATGGGCATTCGGGTTACCGACGTCGTCAGTCAGGCCGAGCGGCTGAAGCGGTTACGCTAATGAGCGATCCGGTCTCGATGTCGGTGGCTGGGCACGGCGCCTTGGAGACGATCGTGCTCGTCGCCGGGCCGGTGCTCGGCTCGATCATGGCGGTCGGCATCGCCGTCAGCGTGCTGCAGGCGGCAACGCAGATCAATGAAGCAACGTTGAGCTTCGTGCCGAAATTCCTCAGCGCCGTCGTCGTGCTCGCGGTTGGCGGGCCGTGGCTGCTGCGCCAACTCGAGGCGTTTTTCGTGTCCATCCTAAGCGGGCCGCTGGGACCCGGATCATGAGCGCGCAAGCCGCCAAAGCCGCGACGGGGCTGGGCCTCCTCACATGGCGCCGGCATTTGCCATCGCTTGCCGGCCCGGCGGCCTTCGTCCTCATCCTGGCGATGGTGGTGGTGCCGCTGCCGCCGTTCATCCTCGACTTCCTGTTCACATTCAATATCTCGCTGGCGTTGATGACGCTGCTGGCGGCGCTTTACACCGCGCGCTCGACCGATTTCTCGTCATTCCCGACGCTGTTGCTGGTGACGACGCTGATGCGGCTGTCGCTCAACGTGGCGGCAGCGCGCGTCATCCTGCTCGACGGCTACATGGGCACGGGCGCGGCGGGCCGCGTCATCGAATCCTTCGGCAATTTCGTCGTCGGCGGCGATTTCGCCGTCGGCATCGCCGTCTTCACTATCCTGGTGCTGATCAATTTCGTCGTGTTGACCAAGGGCTCGGGCCGTATCGCCGAAGTGGCCGCGCGCTTCGTCCTCGATGGCATGCCCGGCAAGCAGATGGCGATCGACGCCGATCTCAATGCCGGCCTGATCGGCCAGGAAGAGGCGATCCGCCGGCGCGAGCAGGTGACGCACGAAGCAGACTTCTTCGGCGCGATGGACGGCGCCAGCAAGTTCGTCCGCGGCGACGCGATCGCCGCCATCCTCATCCTGTTCATCAACATGATCGGCGGCCTGCTGATCGGCGTCTGGCAGCACGGCATGGATTTGAGCGCGGCGTCCGCCAACTATGCGCTGCTGACGGTT
>JAGWIH010000182.1 GCA_028866355.1 Alphaproteobacteria bacterium | reverse complement strand
GATCAGAATTTGACGCCGTAACCCAGGCGAAGGTTTTCGCCGAACTCGCCGTGCGACGTGCTGAGATCCGGCGTGCTCGTGTGGTCGAACGACAGCATGACGCTTTGATTGGTGCCGAGGTCGTAACCGAGGCTCAGCGTGCCGCGTACCGCCGCCGGCGGGCCGCCCGCCAGCGCCTCATGCATCGGATCGGTGCCTGGGCTCAGGATGCTGCCGGACAGGCCGAAACCGCCGTGAAAATGGTCCTTGTCGAACAGGTCCCACGACAGACCAGCGACGTTCCGGCTCGTGTTGCTGGCCGGATCGAGATCAAGTGCCGCTTCGGGCCGCGGCGAAAAGATAAAGCTGAACGGGCTTTTGCTGCCCGGCGGCGTCAGCGCAATCTCGAAATTGCCGTCGTCGCCGGCCGGCGGGGTCAGGTTCGGCAGGTTGAGGTGGAAGTTTGGCACCGGCGCGCCGCCGCGAACCAGCGAGTTCGACTCGAGTGCGAACGCAGGCACGGCAGCCGCCAAGGCGGTGACCGTAATAACGGCACGCGCAAATCCTTTGGCAAAGCGAACCATGACAATCTGACCGTACGGAGCGCAAAGACTTAAGTAATTCTATAACCGCACGCGCCGCGGTTCAACCACTGCCGTACAGTAAACACACGACTCTACAGTGGTAGAGCGTTGTTTTTACGACTTATTTTAAGACACTCCGAATCCTTTTCACGGTGTGGCGATGGGGTAACGGTGTCGCCTGCCAGTCGAATCTTCTATTGACCATGAGTCGTCGTCGATCGCTTCGGCATAACACGGCGCAACCGGCACCTTGCCATAGCCGCCTGGCAAATCGACGACATAGGTCGGCTGGCACAGTCCGGAAACGCGGCCACGTAGCGTCCGCATCAAATCGCGACCGGTCGATAGCGTGGTGCGGAAATGCGCCGTGCCGTGAGCCAGGTCGGCATGATGCAGGTAATAGGGTTTCACCCGCATGGCGACGAGGCCGCGGAACAATGCCTCGAGCGTCGCGGCATTGTCGTTAACGCCCTTAAGCAGGACGCTTTGGCCGAGTAATGGAATGCCGGCCTTACCCAGCCGCGCACAAGCGGCGCGCGTCGCGGCGGTCAATTCGCGCGGATGGTTGGCGTGGATCGCGACATAAACCGCTTTGTCGGTGGCGAGCGCCGCGACCAACGCCGGCGTGACGCGGCTGGGCTCGACAATCGGCACGCGCGTGTGGAAACGGATCACCTGCACATGCGGAATGACGTCGAGTGCGCGCACGATCGCCTTCACCCGGCGCGCCGACAGCAGGAACGGATCGCCGCCGGTGATGATCACTTCCCAGATCGCCGGGTTGCCGTGGATATAATCGAGCGCGGCCGTGAGTTCGCGCGCCGTGAGTGCGCCGCCCTTCCCCACTGCTTCGCGCCGAAAGCAGAAACGGCAGTAAACCGGACAAACCAACAGCGGCTTCAACAGCACGCGATCGGGATAGCGGTGGACGATGCCCTTGAGTGGTGCGAACCGGTCGTCGCCGATCGGATCGGCGCGTTCCTCCGGCGCCACGCGCAGCTCGGCCGTCGACGGCACGAACTGCCGTGCGATCGGCGCCCCGCCGCTTTCGATCATCTCGACGACATGGGGCGTGAGCGCGACCGCGAAGCGGCGCGCGACACGCTCCACCTCGCGGCGGCGGCGTGCCGGCAAGAGTCCGGCGCCGACGAGCTCGTCGGCACGGCGAAGCGTGCGGGATTTCATCCGCCTACCTAGCCGCCCGCGACTACACGCGTCCAGCGATTTTCAGCGTACCAACGGCGCGACTTGTTCGAGCCCGGGCGGCTGGTCCAAGGGCGCCATCGGCAGTGGCGTGCACGGACCGGGACGCTGCGCAACGCAAACGTCGTGACTGCAGTGGATGGACGTATAACCCGAATTCGCCGGCAGGGCCTGCGACGCGACCACCGTATTGAAGGCGTCGTGGTGCGCCGTGAAACCGGCGGCATCGGCGAACCAATAGAGCGGCGCCTTCTGGTGGATAAGGCTGTAACCGCCCGACGAGAACCAGCGCACGCCATAGAATTCGACGCCGCAGACATTGGTCAGCCCCGCAACGACGCTGTCGGCGCGGACCACATCGGCCTCGCGTGTCCACAACGCGCGATAATTCGGCGTGAACGCCAGGGCCACCGGCGTCAGCACCGCGACCAGCAGCGCCGGCATGGCGGCGGTACGGAGCGCGGCGGCGGCCGACATGCCGCGCAGCGCGAAACCGTCGGCGATCCATTCAACGATCTGCGCCAGGCCAAGGCCGGCGGCGATCACCGCCAGCAGCAACGCCGGATAGATGAAGCGGAATTCCTTATGGCCCACCGCCGAATGCACCACCACCACGATCAACGCCAGCACCGCGACCTGGGGTAGGCGCAATGCACCGAGCCGCGCCAGAACCAGCAGCACGATGGCGACCGCGCCCCAATAATAAAGAACGATATCCGCGTACGCGTACCACGGCATCACGCCGAAATCCGAGCTCACCTGATCAAACAAGTTGATCTCGACATTGCGCCACAGCGATTCGAGCGGCCAACCCCATGTCGCCACGTCGACCGCGCCGAACAGCACCAAGGCAGCAGCGCCGCCGACGAGCAGCGGCCAACCGCGCCGCGGCAGCGACGTCGCGTCGCGCCAGGGCCAGAGCGCCACGAACGCGACGGCCGGCGCGATCTGGACGCGCAGCAGCACGGCGACGCCGAGCAGGAAACCGGCGATCGCCAACCGGCCGCGCGCCTGCACCGCATAACCCGGCGCGAAGAGATAAAGCCCGATGACCAGCACGTGCGCGGCGACCACTTCGCTCAAGGTGCGCGGGCCGAAATAGACCGCGTCGACCCAGCACGCGGTCAGTGCGCCGGCGATGATGCCGCCCCACAGGCCATAGAGCCGGCGGCCCCACAGAAAGGCGCACGCGGCGCTGCCGGCACCGAGCGCTGCGAATACCGTGCCAATCGCCCGCATATAGACCGCCGGTCCGTCGCCGAAGAATTGCGCGGCGCGCATCACGCCGGCGATGAACCCCGGCAACACCCACGAGCGTGTTCCGTAGAGAAATTCCCACGGCACCAGGCCGGTGCCGTAAACCAGTCGATGCGCCAGCTCGATCGCCTGGAAGATCTCGTCGGGAAAATTGATGCCCGGAAAGACGAAGACCGGCAGCAGCCGCAGCGCGAAGGCGACGAGATAGATCGCGACGCCGGCAACCAGCGCCGGATTTACGGCGGCGGCCGGCCGCGTCTGGACGGGAATGCGGGGCGTTTCGGCGTCAGGCATGGGTCTCGCTCAGGATGCCGAGGAATGGTTAACGCCGGGCAAACCATTCGCTCCGGGCCGCCAAATTGCGGCGGCCCTTCATGCCACGGCGGCGGTTACAGATCCGCGTAACAGTGGCTTTCGGCCTTGGCGCCGGGATGGGCGACGGCACCCTTCTCGGCATCGCCGACGGTCTGCGCATAGCGCCAGATCGCGCCCGACTGGTAATCGGTCTTCTTCGGCTTCCACGCCTTGCGGCGGCGCGCGAGTTCGGCGGCGCTCAGCTTGACGTTGAGCGTGCCCTTGGCGGCATCGATCTCGATGATGTCGCCGTCCTTGAGCAAGCCGATCGGACCGCCGACGGCGGCTTCGGGACCGACATGGCCGATGCAGAAGCCGCGGGTGCCGCCGGAGAACCGGCCATCGGTGATCAACGCCACGTCCTTGCCGGCGCCTTGGCCGTAAAGCGCCGCCGTCGTCGACAGCATTTCGCGCATGCCGGGACCGCCGCGCGGTCCTTCGTAACGGATCACCAGCACGTCGCCCTTCTTGTATTTCTTCGCTTCGACGAAGGCGAAGCAATCCTCCTCGCGATCGAAGCAACGCGCCGGGCCGCGGAACTTAAGCTCAATGCCCTGCATACCGGCGACCTTGCAGATGGAGCCTTGCGGCGCGAGGTTGCCCTTGAGCACCGTGAGGCCGCCGGTCTTGGCGAGCGGCTTCTTGGTCGAGCGAATGACATCCTGGTTCTTCGGCACGACCACGTCCTTCAAGTTCTCGGCGATGGTCTTGCCGGTCACCGTCAGGCAATTGCCGTGCAGATAGCCGCCGTCGAGCAGCGCCTTCAACAGGACCGGCACACCGCCGACGCGATGCAGATCCTGCATGACGTATTTCCCGCCCGGCTTGAAGTCACCGATATAGGGCGTCTTCTTGAAGATCTTGCCGACCGCGTGGATGTCGAAGTCGATGCCCGCCTCGTTGGCGATCGCCGGCAAGTGCAGCGCCGCATTGGTCGAGCCGCCCGACGCCGCGACGACCATCGCCGCATTCTCGAGCGACTTGCGCGTGACGATGTCGCGCGGCCGGATGCGCTTGCGGATGAGTTCCATCACCGTCTCGCCCGATGCCTCGGCGTATTGATCGCGCGAATCATAGGGCGCGGGCGTGCCGGCCGAACCGGGCAGCGCGAGGCCAATCGCTTCCGAGACGCACGCCATCGTGTTCGCGGTGAACTGGCCGCCGCAGGACCCGGCCGACGGACAGGCGTTGCATTCGAGCTCGTGCAGCTCCTCGTCGGTCATCTTGCCGGCGTTGTGCATGCCGACGCCTTCGAAGACGTCGACGATGGTGACGTCGCGGCCCTGGAAGCGGCCCGGCAGGATCGAGCCGCCGTACATGAACACGGCCGGCACGTTGAGGCGCAGCATCGCCATCATCAATCCCGGCAGCGTTTTATCGCAGCCGGCGAGCCCCACCAAAGCGTCGTAGGAATGGCCGCGCATGGTGAGCTCGACGCTGTCGGCGATCACTTCGCGCGATACCAGCGACGCCTTCATGCCGGCATGACCCATGGCGATGCCGTCGGTGACGGTGATGGTCGTGAACTCGCGCGGCGTGCCGCCGGCGGCGGCGACGCCCTTCTTCGCCGCCTGCGCCTGACGCGACAGCGCGATGTTGCACGGCGCCGCTTCGTTCCAGGTCGTGCACACG
>JAGWIH010000181.1 GCA_028866355.1 Alphaproteobacteria bacterium | reverse complement strand
GCGAAGAAATTGTCGCCTTGCGGCACGACCGAGCCGAGATATTTACGCACCAAGTCCGGATGCTCGCGCACGGCTTCGCCGAACGAGCAGAAGATGATGCCAAGCGCGGCCAGCGTCTTCTTGAAGGTGGTCGCCACCGACACGCTGTCGAACACCGCGTCGACGGCGACGCCGGCGAGCGCGGCGCGTTCGTTCAGCGGGATGCCGAGCTTCTCGTATGTCTTCAGCAGCTCGGGATCGACCTCGTCGAGCGACGTCGGCGCGTTTTGCCGCTTCGGCGCGGAATAATAAGTCGCGGCCTGATAGTCGACCGGCGCGATACGCAGCTTGGCCCAATGCGGGCTGTCCATCTTTTGCCATTGATGGAAGGAGTCGAGCCGCCAATCGAGCAGCCATTGCGGTTCCTGCTTCTTGGCCGAGATAAAGCGGACGGTGTCATCGTTGAGGCCCGGCGGCGCGCTTTCGCTCTCGATGTCGGAAACGAAGCCGTATTTGTAGCCTTCGCGCAGGGTGCTGAGATCGCGGGCGGCGGTATCGGTCATCGCCCGGCTCCCTGGCCGTCCGTCGGGCTGGACTTGGGTGGCAGTTTCATCCACTGCGCGAAAATCACGGCAGGCGTCATTTCCGCCAAATTCATGCCGGCGAGCGCCGTGCCGACGGCGTCGTTGATCCGCTTCCAATGCGGCTTGGTCGAGCAGAAATCGGTCCGTGTGCAATCCGGACCGTGGATCGTGCACTGCGTCACGCCAATCGCGCCGTCGATCGCAGCGACGACTTCGGCGATCGAGATTGCCTGCGCCGGCCGGGCCAGCCGATAGCCGCCGGCCGCACCCCGCGAAGCGGTCACCAAGCCGCCGTGCGCCAACGCCTTGAGCAGCTTGGCGACCGTGGCGCGCGGCAGGCGGGTTTCCTCGGCCAATGTCGCGGCATTGGTCTGCCGCTCCGGATGGGCGGCGAGCTGGGTCGCGACGATGACGCCGTAATCGGCGAGTTTGCTGAGAATAATCACCCGTGTCCCCGTATTTAGGACTGCTTCGGTACTCTATAAGATCGGCACTAAACCGCGCCTTTCAACCCGAAACAACCCTTTTGTGATCAGGGACTTGTGACCGACCGCCGCAGCGGCCGCGGACGCCGTTAACCGTGTTTTGCCAACCGTGCTTAATGCCGATTGGGCAGATTAACCATAGTCTCACATACGAGATTAATAGCGATCTGTGATATATTGGTTTTGAAACATTTTATTCGGTCCTTCCCTATGCATCTCCGCCGTGCCGTTCTGCTCGCGGTCGCCGCCCTCGTGCTGGCCGCCACGCCCTCCCTCGCCGACATGCTGATCAAGCTCCGCAATGGCCAGGTCATCACCGTGCCGGTCCAGCCGGGCGACATCGAATCGCTGAGCTTTACCGGCTCGCGAGCGGCCACATCGGGGACGGCGGCGCCAATCGCGCTCCCCAACGCAACGGCTGCCGTCGCGGCCGCGCCGTTTAGCGCGCCCAGCGGCGGCGCCCATCCGCCGGCCGGCGCTCTCGTCCTGCCCCCGATGAAGCCGGACCATCCCAGCGGCCGCGTGCTGCATGTCGGTCCGTCGCGCGAGCTCAAGGTGCCGAGCCAAGCCGCACACGAAGCCAAGAACGGCGATGTCATCGAGATCGACGCCGCCGATTATCGCGGCGACGTTGCGGTGTGGAAGCAGAACGACATCGTCATCCGCGGCGTTGGCGGAAGGCCGCACCTCTATGCCGACGGCGATGCGGCGGAAGGCAAGGCGATCTGGGTCACTGCCGGCAACAAAATCCGCATCGAAGACATCGAGTTTTCGGGCTGCACGGTCGGCGACGGCAACGGTGCCGCCATTCGCGCCGAAGGCGCCGGTCTGAGCCTGAACAACGTCTATATCCACGACAACCAGGACGGGATTCTTTCGGCGCCCAATCCCAAAAGCGACATCGTCATCGAGAATTCCGAGTTCGCGCATAACGGTACGACCAGCGGCTCGACCCACGGCATCTATATCGGCCAGGTGCGCAACTTCGTGCTGCGCGGCAGCTACTTCCACGACACGGTGACCGGCCACCACGTCAAGACGCGCGCGCTCAATAACTACATCCTCTACAACCGGATCATGGATTATCCGGAAAGCACGGCGAGCTATTCGATCGACGTGTCGAACGGCGGCCGCACGTACATCATCGGCAACATCATCGAGAAAGGCCCGCGCGCCGAGAATTACGCGATGATCGCCTATTCGATGGAGGGACCAACCAATCCTCTGCAAGAGCTTTACGTGGTCGGCAATACCATGGTGATGGACCGCAACTCGGGCCTGTTCATCCGGTCGCGTTCGCCGAATAAGGCCTTCGTTGCCGACAACATCATGAGCGGACCCGGCATGTTGATCACCGGCGCGGGTGTTTTCGTCAACAACGTACTCGCCGCCGGCGCGCACGGCGAGCCGGATGAACTCAGCGCGAACGGCAGCCACGGCAATCGCGTGGTCCGCGACGTCGGATTCGCCGACGCGGCGCATTACGATTACCGCCTGCGGCCGGGCTCTCCGGCGATCGGCGCGGGCGCCGATCCGGGCGCCGCCGCCGGATTCAGCTTGCGACCGACCTATATGCCGCTGACGCCGCTCGGCATCGCGGCGCGCGCGACGACGGGTCCGCTCGACGACGGCGCGATTCCGTCCCAGCCGTAAAACGCACCGCTACTCCTTCGGCTTCGGCACCGTGCTCCAATAGGCGCGGTAGGCGGTGATGCGCTGACCGGCGAATGCCGGTGGCGCCGCATTGGCTTCATTGTGAATGTGCACGCCGTGGCCGAGGTCGAGGTGCGCGCCGACTTGCGCCACGATCTCGCCGCCGGCGAGCTTGTTATCGATGACGGTCGCACTGGTGTCGGGCGCCGCCGCGACGATGCCGCCGGTGCCGATCAGGACGTTGTCCGCCACGCGCGCACGCGTCGCGCGAAACAGATAGATGCCGGGCTCGCCGGGACAGGCGAGAACGACATTGTTGCGGATCGTGCTGTCGCGGTTCTCGTCCTTGTCGCAGGTGTCTTCGCAGAACTGCGGACCGGTCGCGCTGCCGCCGAGCGACAAGCCGCGCGTATACGGTTGATGCGGCAACTGATCGGCACAGAGAACGACGTTGCGCTCGATCAACGTGCCGGACGAATTGCCCTTGAAGAACAGCGCATAGCCGTAATCGTCGGTGCGCGTCGCCGGATGGTCGAACGTCTTGCCGTAATCGGCGATGAGATTGTCGCGTACGATCCAGTGTTTGCCGCCGACGACGTCGATCGGCGCGATCGGATTGTCCGTGTGACGGACGTGCGTGCCGAAGAGCCAGTTGCCCTCAATGCGCACGTTATCCGGGAAGCGCCCGCCCTCGCCGTTGCCCTTGATGTGCGCGTTGAAGTCGTGAATGCGGTTGTGACGGATATCGACGCGATCGGCGCCGGCGACGATATGGAAGGCGTGCTCGCAATCGGTGTCGGTATCACACGCGCCGGCGATGTCGAGGTTCTCGAACACCCAGTCCGGCGCCGCGATCTTGATGAATTCAGTTGCCTTCGTCGTCAATGTGACGTCGCCAAGGCGCGGCGCGCGCACCACAATCGGATGACCGAGGGTGCCGCCATGATGCAGGCGGATGGCGGGCAGAACGTAACGGCCCGGCGCAATGGTGATGACGTCGCCGGGTTGGGCGCGTTGCAGCGCCGTCAGGATATCGGCGACGTTGGCAACCGTGATGGCACGCGCCGCCGCCGGCCCGTTCCAGAGTGCCAGAAACACGAGCACGGTCAGCGCCGCTCGCTTTGTCATCGCCCCAATATGCCCTATCCTCCCCGTCCGGAGAAAGCGGGGGCAGATGGATTTCGAGTTCTCCGACAAATCGAAGCGTATCCAGGTGCAGCTCAAGGCTTTCATCGCCGAGCACGTCGCGCCGCGCGACTCCGAGTATCGCCGTCTGGTCAGCCAGGGCGTCTTTCCGCCGCCGTTCATCGAAGAGCTTAAGGCCACGGCGCGCGCCAGCGGCCTGTGGAACCTGTTCCTGCCGGGCCTCAAGCCCGACGAGCCCGGCACGCAGCTGTCGAATCTCGATTACGCGCCATGCGCCGAAATCATGGGCCGGATGCCGTGGTCGGCGGAGCTCTTCAACTGCAACGCGCCCGACACCGGCAATATGGAGCTGCTGCATCTCGCCGCGAATGCCGCGCAGCGCAAGCAATGGCTGACGCCGCTGCTCGAGGGCAAGATTCGTTCGGCCTTCGCCATGACCGAGCCCGACGTCGCCTCGTCGGACGCCACCAACATCCGCACGTCAATCCGACGCGACGGCGGCGACTGGGTGATCAGCGGCCGCAAATGGTTCATCACCAACGCCGCCGATCCGCGCTGCAAGCTTTTCATCGTCATGGGCGTCACCGCGCCCGGGCGCAAGGAAACGCACAAGCGCCAGAGCATGGTGCTGGTGCCGGCCGGCGCCAAAGGTCTCACAATCGTGCGCAACCTGCCGGTGATGCACGAGCTCCATCCGCAAGGTCATTGCGAGATCGCGTTCGACAATGTGCGCGTGCCGGCGGCGAATTTGCTAGGCGAAGAAGGCGGTGGTTTCGCCCTCGCCCAGGCGCGGCTCGGCCCCGGCCGGATTCATCATTGCATGCGGTCGATCGGCGCGTGCGAATTGGCGGTCGAGCTGATGGTCGCGCGCGCGCGATCGCGCCAGACCTTCGGCGCGTCGCTCGCGGAACACGGAACGATCCGCGAGTGGATCGCCTTGTCGCGGATCGAGATCGAGCAGGCGCGGCTGCTGGTGTTCAAGGCCGCGTGGCTCATCGATCAAGGTGGCGCCAAAGCGGCGAAACGCGAGATCGCGCTCATCAAGGTGGCGGTGCCGCGCATGCAGGTGACGATCGCCAACCGCGCCATGCAGGTGTTCGGCGCCGCCGGTCTGACGCAGGACACGCCGCTGGCGGAAATCTGGAGCTGGGGCCGCGCCTTGCAGATCGTCGACGG